>JANMVA010000151.1:0-5304 GCA_031392195.1 Saprospiraceae bacterium
TGAGAGCAACCATGAGCCTGTATAAAACCCACTGCCAAAAAATGCCGCTGCCCAGACACCGCCAAGACCGCCTGCATGACCAAGCACGGCGTATTTATAACCAGCCGAATCCGGTGCCTGACTTGCCGTACCCCAAATTCCTGTTCCGTTTCCACCTCCGGTGGAAATACCTACAACACCATTGTTGGCCGTTGCATAGACACCCCAGGTTCCGGCTCTGGCATGGAGACCTGCACTGAGGTCCGGTTTCTTATTTTCTGCGAATATCGCTGCTGTATTGTGTGCGCCTTGCGGACTGTGGCCTGCGATGTTTTTATTGATGACAGCAAAAGCATTGTAGAGGTGAGCCAGGTTTTTTACACATACTTCATATTTACTTTCAATTACATCCGGTGGCATGTATCCAAATATCGTGGCACAATCCTCTCCGGTTCCAATATTGACAGCATCCAGGGGTGTTCCATTTACAGCAGACGGAGTTTTATGAAACCTGAACATATTAGTCAACGGATACTTGGAGATGAATTTTACGGAATCCTCAGTCGATTGCAGTAACATGTTTGTATTCACGGCCTGACTTATGATATCCTGAGTGCTCTGTGGCTCAGCCACAAATATATTGTTGGCATATTGCAGAGCATTTCCCGCATTACGAGCGTATGTAGAGAGAGGATTTTCATGATACGCCCTGTTGCTTTCCATCATGTTTAACACAGTGCCCTGACCATCGAGGATGGTAACCTTATAACAAAGGAAGCGGGTAAACAATAAGCGCTCTGGTGTTAGCGGGCCGAGAGTCTGCTCTTCCCCTTGCCCAATAATAATACTGGCATGTGACCAGACATCTGTCAATCCTGTATGCTTTTCCACAAAGATGGGTTCCTCATCTGCGTCTTTATAAATGACTTCGATGATGAAATGTTGAAGTATGAGATCTTGGACCTTGCCATCAACAGTCTTACCGATGAATACTGAGAATTCGGAATTGGCTCCTTGCCCGGAAACAGATGCGGATACCAGGAGCAGCATGGTGAATGTGAGAATGTGTTTCATTTTTAGTTGGATTGATTAGTTAATGGTTGATACCCGGTTAATCCGCTCAAAACCTAATGCGTTACCAGCAACGAGCAATAATTTTTTGATCTTTTTTCGAAAGGCATTTTAAGTCTTTATTTTCACTGTGGGTAACAGATGTATCTTTCAGGAGATTAACAGGAGCCGGGTATGGAACAGGGTGTTTATGAGAGTTTTAAAAAAGGAAGTGATCAGGAAATCAGGTCGCTCTACCAATCCTATTCAGTGTCCTTCGTCAACTATATCAGCAAAGCTTTCAAATGCGACCAAATGCTGGCCAGGGACATTTACCCGGAAGCATTCAGCATCGTTTATTTTAATATCCGCAATGGAAAATTGACACCACCTCTCAAAAGCTCAATTCAGACCTATCTCAACAGCACGGGATGGAATCTCTATCATCGCAGACATTTGGATAAATATCAACGCGATAAGCTGCCACTCGAGGATATCGATACGGAACCGGAAACAAAATCCATGGTGGATGAGATCCTGATGCAAAAGGAACGTGGCCAACATGTCAGATCCCTTCTGGAGAAAATCGGAGAACCCTGCAAAAACATTCTGGTCCAGATTTATATTCATGAATCAGGCTATAAGGATCTTTCTGCTACGATGAATGTTCCTGAAGCGACTCTGCGCAAAAGAAAATTTGATTGCCTCGCGAAAATGCGAAAACTGATGGATGAACTTAAGCTCGAATTGTAATGAATGAAGACCAAATAGAAAGAATAGAACATTTTCTTTCAGGCTTAATGACCGAAGAAGAAAGTAATGCTTTCCTGTCCGAATTAGAGGGCGACCCTGAGCTGAAACAATTATATCATCAGCATAAATTTTTGAAAAACGGTTTTGCAGGATTGCAGGTAGAAGAATTAGAAAAAAAGTTGAGACTGGATGAAGAACCTGCTGCAAGACCTGTCAGTATTCAGCGTTCACCAGCATACAGATATTTGTCTATTGCTGCAATGGCCATCGTTCTGGCCGGAATTTCTTTTTTGTTATTTCGTCCACCTTTGATGCAAAGGCTTGCTAAAAGAAATTACGATGCTCCTTTCGCCCAGATTCAACGATCAAATCCGCCACCCCAGGATACCACCTACCTGAATGCGATGGCCGCCTTTGGAAGCCAGGACTGGAAGAAGGCCATCACTTTATTTGAAATGGTCAGCGATACACACCGGCTATATAAAAGAGCCCTTTATTATAGAGCCCATTCTTATGTTGGATTGAATGAATACGAAGCAGCACATGCGATTTTCAGCAACCCTGCTTTCACGGAAGGGCAATATGTATACCAGGCAGACTGGAACCGGGTATTGATGAGAATGTATTTAAAACACCCCACCCGTGAAATCATCAGCAACCTGGAAATCATCGCGGATGATTCAAAACACTTTTTTAACGAGAGAGCAATTTTGCTCTTAGAGAAACTAAAGAAAAAATAAACTCGTCGTTGTTATAAGTTTCCAAACTTAAAAGCCATATCCGAAATATCTTTCCTGGCTTCGCCGATTTTACCTTTCGCTGCGCTCAAGGAAGTGTGGCGATGAGAGCGCCACTTTTTTTCCGGGGGCTGCCCCCCCGGTTATGTGCTTACAGCCTTTCAGGCCTCCAAAAATGCATGTCGTTGTTATAAGTTTCCAAACTTATGGCGAGGTCAAGCCCCGAACACTACATTTGTTTTCTCATTTTCTCATTCTCTCACAGTCTCACGTTCTCACGTTCTCATCCCGCTGGCATCTTTCTGATGGCGGGACCAAAGCCGTGCTTTGGCTTTCTCACTTTCTCGCTGCACCCCCGGCAATGTGCTTACGGCCCTTCAGGCCTCAAAAAGTGCATGTCGTTGATTTTAACTTTCCAAACTTATGGCGAGGTCAAGCCCCACACACTACATTTGTTTTCTCATTTTCTCATTTTCTCACATTCTCACGTTACTCACGTTCTCACGTTTCTTCAAGGCAACCCGCAAAGCTAGAATTCCAAGGATAAGAAAGCCTGCTACTATCCACGGATTCATACCTCCTGCAGTAGTTAACGGTGTCATGTCCCCCATTGCAATAAACCCGGCCCAGTAATAAGGATCAGCCTGCATGGGGTCGCTCAAATTTTTCAGATAATCAATCTTCGCGTGTTGCAGAGCCCTGTCTTTTGAAAGACCATTTTTCAGATGCTGATAAAATGAAGTCATAATGATGGATGTAGCTTCATCGTGCACCGGCCAAAGACTGGTGATGATGGATGTAGCACCTGCATACGAAAATGCTCTTGACAAACTGATCAGCCCTTCTCCGCTTTGAAGAGGACCGATCCCTGTCTCACATCCGGACAGCACGACCATTTGAGCATTGAGCTTCATCCCATAAATCTCATCGATGTATAAAAGCGAATCGCGCGATCCCGGAGAAAAAGCCAGCCAGGAAAAATGTCCCGACCGGTCATCAGCCTTCGCATGTGTTGCCATATGGATCACATCGCTTCGCCTGGCCTTCCGGATAAAATTGGTTTTTGTGGCATGGGCTCCATTCAGACGGTCACCACCCCATATTGTCAGGATATTATCACTTTCTTTTTCTGCAAACACCAGCGGCATCCATCCTGATCTCGATGCAAGCTGATCCTGCGGCATATCAAAATCAGGTGAAACAGCCAATATGTTTTTGACCGGCGGGTGCTTATACGCTGATTGGTCGAGCCAATGAAGGATGGAAGTCTGGTACTGAACGGGATATTGAAAGATCAAAAATTTTTCTGTCCAGGATTTATTGTCCGGTGGATTCTCACTTCGCAGCAATTCAAATGGAAAGTAATGCAATGACTTGTCAGGTATGATGATCAAAGAAGAAGATGCTGACATGAAATGGACAAACGGTTTTATAAGCTTGTTGTATAAATGGTGCGATGAAATTTCAAACTCTTTGCGCTCGTCAGTTTTTTCTCCCGGGCTTGATAGATCGCGTGTCAGCCGGTATGCTTCCGCTAATATTGACCGGGCACCTTCTACAGAAAACAGATCGACGCCGGCCGACCGGATCACAAACAAGAACAACTGATCGTCAACGACCAGGTATTCCACCAATACTTCATGCGGATCTAAAGCTTTCTGAATATCGGGTATCCGGATGATACTGTGCGCAAACTTTGCCTTATAATAGTCCGGGTATTTTTCCTGGAACACATCGACCAGGTCATCAAATTCTCTTTGTTGATCGATCTGAGCAGAAAGTAGTTTTCCGATGTATTCTTTCTTCGGCATGGCCCGCGCATATTCTTGTTCCAGTTTTTTTTGCGTCTGGAAAAGAGTAGCTTTTATTTTCCGTTCCGCATGTTGCAGCGATTTCGGAACATCGGCAACTGAATAAGCTTCCGGTTGGTTCATAGCTTCCGAAAGGATAAGGCCACGATGTATTTCCGAAATTCGCACCATTAATTCGTATAACTCAGGGTCCTTATCATTCTGATAGTATTGGTATAGAAGCGGAATAAAATCAAGCAACCCGGTAATCGATTTGTTAATTGATCTTGCACGGGCTTCTTCGAATTGATATTGATTGCGAATATTCCTGAATTCTGTCATCGCGCTTTCCAATGTCCGGATCAATTCCTTCTTTGATGATGTATTCAATGGCGCATCACTGTATTGTCCGATTTGGATACCTGCGCTGGAAATAAAATATTGATAACTTAAATCCGGGTGATTCCTGAGAATTTCACTTTGACTGAATCCGGTCAGAATATGATTGGCCTGCTCGAATTCCTCCTGTTTTATTTTGATTTGCGCATGCTGAAGATTGATTCCTATTGAGACCGGGTGATCTGGTCCAAAGTTTTTCTGTGCGGCTGTTGAAACAAACCGGAGAATGGAGTCAGCTTTCTCATATTGATTTTCTTCTGCCAGGCATTTGCTGTAAAAAAGATAAAGAGGGATCAGTTTTGCATTATCGGGATGGATCATGTGATAAAATGCATTCAGCGCTCTTTGGGTATAGTATATGGATGTATCACATTTTCCTGCAGAAGCATAAGCATTTGCAATGCCCTCATACAACATCCCTGTCATGTCCCAAGTGATTTTGGTGTATTCGAGGGCCAGTTGATGCATCCGGAAGTATAGGCTCATAGCCTCTTCCTGTTTCCCGATACGATTCAGGCACTGGGCTGAATACAGACCGCAATTAAGCAGCGGCACTGTATCATTCGTGTAAGATTCGAACAATGTTTTCGCATATT
>JANMVA010000169.1:0-2759 GCA_031392195.1 Saprospiraceae bacterium
TGTGGAGCCCAATCTCTTGGAGTTTTATATGCATTAAACTTATCCTCAAATCGGGCTCGATTATTTTCCCCACAACTGATGATATACGTTTTCCTTGCCAGGACTGTTCCTGTGCTATGTCCGATAAGTATGATCTTGACAGATGAATGCTTCTTTAATGCTTTGGTCCATTCCTCATCCAATAATTGTAAAATTTGCAAAACAATGTCCTCCGGGTTCTGGGTTGAAAATGCTTTCATTCCTAAAGGCGGAACAAGAATGGTGGATTCCGGATAACTTTTGAGGATTGTTGCTTTCAGCAAATCATATTTCCATGGTTTACCAGTGAAGGCATGCAAAATCAGAATCAGGCGATGGGGTGTTGCTAGGTGTTCCATTGTAAAATTTTCTAGCAGGGTGTTTAATTATTTTCTGTTTTCCTCCTCTGAACTTTCGGTGTATTCACCAAATTGAATAAAGGAATATCGACCGCCAGAAAGGCATTGCTGCGCCACCGTGGATTATTTGTGATCAGATTTCCTGTCTCATCAATTTCACCTAACCCGGGACCGTATTGCCCGCCGATCCCTATGGACAGGGGGAGATTACACGGCAGGCCGATGACGAAATATGCACCTGGGGAAAAGATCTGGCCCAACTTTATTTTATAATCTTTCGACACGATAACTGAATCAACTCCCGAAGAGGAAGGGATCACATTTCCTTTTAGTTGGTAGTCAACAACGGCGCCAATATCCAGCAATGGAAAAAACAAACTCAGGGAACCCCATTTCTCAAGACCTGTGCTTAGCGCCAATCCTATTGGTGCAATAACTCCAAACGGGGTGCCCCACGCAGTATCATCCTTCTTATCCACATTGAGTCCACGAAAACCACCCAGGTAAGACTGGATACACAAATTAATATCAGAATTCTTTTTTATCGATGAGCTTCCTACAGGCAGGACAGCATTATCCAGCAAGGCAGATACTTCATCAGGTGATTCGGCTTTCACCATGTTGGCCATAAACAACCCGTACTTAGTTGTTTTAGCTAAAACATGACTAAATTCCCCTAAAAAGAATTTTGAATTCCGAAGAGCTGAGTATTTTTCAAACAAGACCTTTATCTCTGGCAGTGTTGTGGTCGTCTTTAAACCAGCTATTTTGTCATGGTCCTCTTTTGTCAACTTATCATAAGGTTTTGAAAAGACCGGTTCATTTATGAATGCTGGTTGAAGTTGTTGTAGAATATTATCCTTATTCTCCTCAACCATATATGCAACTTCATCCAGGATATCGATGGCATTCGAAACAGCTTGCGTATATTCTTGTCTATAAACATTTCGGAAGAGCTCATTGGCATTCCGGGCAATTGAACAATACTGATCAGCATGGATCTGGTCAGAAAACAGTTTGCCGACTGAAATGCCGTATTCTATCACGTCTAAAGAAACATCGATGTAATTGAACAATTCATCATTGATCAGGCCTGACTTAAAATGTTGTTTGTCCTTCAATGTGTCAAGCGCATTATCCACTTTATTGGCCAGCTCAATAAACTCAGTCAATTTATTTTCAAAAAGAAACAGGTCATCTTTATGTTCGGCCATGATTGAATGGAAGTCAAGATGACCATTCCCAACCAAAAACCGAATATTATGGTCTTTCACCACCTCATATAATAATCCAACATAAATTCGAAAAGCCATAGAGTCTGTCACGAGTGATTTCAGTTCTTTAAAACTTATCCAGGCGTGCTCCTGCTGAATATTTTCAATGGATGTCACAGATCGAACAACTTTTTCATTTATTGAATCGCGGATGTTTGTTACATCTCGTACAACCTCGGTGAAACTAAATTTCTTAATCGTAGAGGTTACCGTTATATGCTTTAATTCTTTATAGTTTAATGTATCAAATGTTTGGGTGATAAAAAATGTATCATTGACCTGGAGTGTATCAAACTTTATAAATGACTCAAACTCCACTGACTTCCTGACACTGGCAGAAAGTACATTTGCCAGTTTGATGGAATTTCCAAAATTTTTAAAGTTGGATGAGCCAGATACTTCATTCCATTCATCAAGCTCTGCCAGATCTTCAAGCAAAGCAGCGGCATGGGTTTCACCGGTTTGAAGTTCATTGACTAATCGGATTGTTCGAATGGCAACTTTTAATTCAGGAAAATTTTTTAAAAGCGCCTGATATTTCGGTAATTCGAACACGTCATCCAGATGATATGTAATGGAGGTCACATCTTCCAGAAAGCCCGTTCGGAGAGCAGGCAGCATTTCCGGATAAGAATGGGTTAGCAGATTAGCCAGGTTGTCCGTTGTCGCGGGAAAGAGCACATTGAATTCGGGATAAGTTTCAGAAAATTTTTTGAAGCGGTTAAAAAAAGCAATCGTTAATTCCTGTTTTGCACGCTCGATCATAAATTGAGCTATTCCATGAGCGATAGTCGTTACATCCAGACCTCCTACAGCATTCATGATCCTGGTGCTGCGCTTAAGTGCGCCATGGGGTGCACCTGTTGAAATTCTGAAACCTTCAAAAAAAGGATTTGCGTTCAGGGAATCATTCAAACTATTGATGGTTTGATCAGTACTTAGGTTTCCCGGTACTTTATAATATTTTAGGAATATCCCTGCTGCATTAGATGCAAACGTTGTCTCTCTTAACCTTCCCTTTAGATCCATTGCATCGTAATAGGCAATCTGGGAAAACGCTTTATCAATGCATACCAGGAAAGGAAGTACAAGCAGAAATAAGTTTAAG
>JANMVA010000195.1:0-3007 GCA_031392195.1 Saprospiraceae bacterium
CTTTGGTCACTCCACCAATTCCAGATCCTTTACCTAAACCTCCAGAACCCGTTCCTCCTCCTGGGCCTGAACCCGCACCGGTTGCATTTCCCGGACCACCGCCACTACCTGTTCCGCTGCCTCCGGTACCACTACCATATCCATCGTTCCACACACTGGAATCATCATCATCACCATTTCCGGTGCCGGCTATTTCACCAATCTGACCACCAGACCAGTCAATCATTTTCAATTCCTCTACCCCATCTGATTCTACTCCACCTGAATCATCCACTGACGCCCATGCTTGTTTCTGGGTTACCCGTGGGGCTGGAAGAGGTATATCTGACATATTGGATCGTAGAGCACTGCTTGGTTTAGCTACAGAGGTTACTGTCGGGGTTGCCAGTCTGGAGGGGGCAGCTGCCACTTCCCGTGCTTGCCTGGGTGCCTCAGATGGAGTGCTTCCACCTGCTTCACTTCCGGAACTTTGGGAACCGGCATCAAGGCTCTCTGTTATAAACTTTTCAGGCGCGACGTATTCATTATATGGATAGTCAAACTGGATGACCAATGCTTCCTTTGTTGGCTCCTGTGGATTTTGCATGGAAAGAAATGGCAAAAAAGCCAGTAAAAGCAAAAGTGCATGAAGCACTACTGAAACCACCCTTCCTTTCGTGCGGGACCGATTGACGACCCTGGTATATCGATTTTTGACCATAGCTAAGACAACACAATTAACGCTCTAAAAATGCGACTATTGTCATGGAGATTAGCCCAACAGGGTGTTAAAAAGAAAAATCCCCGATAATCCTATGGACACCGGGGACGGATATTGAAAAATCTAAAGCCGAATGGATGATCCCGGCTACCTGATCACGATGTGATTTCAGTAGCTGAGAAAAGTTTAGCTCATGTAATTATTTGAGCTGAAAAGTAAAGCTGAACCCGAACGTCCTTCCAACAGAATTGGATTCAGCAACATATTCTTTACCATGAAAATCATGGACTTTCAGATTACGTGCATTGAGGAGGTTCCTCGCCGTAAAACTCAACTGGTAGAATTGAGCAAAACGTTTAGAAATTTTTAAGTTGAGTAATGAAAATGGTTGCTCATAAACATCAGGTGTAGCGAATAAGGAAATGTTATGCAGCTTCTTTCCCGATACATTATAAGACAATGCCATCTCTAAACCTGATTCCGGATTGATATAAGAAAGGATGCCGTTTAAAATAAAAGGAGCCTGTCCCTGAAATGGCCTTTGCGTCTCATTATATTCCGGGTCGATGTTTTTTGAGTTCTCTATTTCTTCCTGGGGGATGTTGTATTTCGAATAAATAAGTGCAAAGTTTGTATTGAAATAAAAATTCTTTAGCATGGGCGTTATAAAATTCAATTCCTTCCGCAGTTCAATTTCTGCTCCTAAAACTGTGGCTTCATCAACATTAATAAAGGACAGCTCAGGAATAGTTGCTTTCGGATTGAATGCACGAATGATCGGGTTTTGGAAAATCTTGTAATAACCACTGATCGCGATCAATTCACCCGCCTGAGGATACACTTCATATCGCACATCATAGTTTTGAATGAGCGTGCGTTGCAATGCTGGGTTGCCAACATTAAAGAATCCATTTTTTGTATCAAACTGAACAAAAGGTGCCAGTTCTCTGAGGTTTGGTCTTGCGAGAGTTTGTGAACCGGCAATGCGGATACTGGTTTTTTCAGAAAGGTTGTAAATCAGGTTGAGTGAATACAGGTAATCTGTCTGATTGATTTGTCCTTTTGGAACCAATGGATCCTGGCTGATGACTTCCATGTCGGTGTTTTCCAATCGCAATCCTCCGATTGCTTTGAGAGAACTCGTCAGGTTGTAAGTCAACATTGCATATGCTGCGGAAATGTTGCTGGAGCCTGTGTAAAAATTGCGGGCGTTGATCTGATTGACATAATGGTACCCCGTGACATATCGCTGAACGCTTCCATCGGGCTTATAAAGTGTATCGATGATGCCAAAATTAGACGGGTCAAGGAATGCATTAAAATCACCATTGAAAGTAGTGAAGTTGAGCGAAGATGGAATGCCGCTATTATTGAGCTGATATTTATACTCTTCGAAACTCCGGTCAGTTGATGAATACAAGCCTCCAACCTTTATTGAATTAGTATTTACCTTCGTTTTTGAATTTGTCAACGGAATCGTGATATCAAGTTTTCCTTCATACCCTTTGTCTTCAAGCTTCCGGAAGAAATGATAAGGAAATGCATATTCCGCATTGTTCATATAGTATTCAGTTTGACTCTCACCGGATATATCATCTGTGACTTTTGTATAAGCGAAATACCGGAGGTCTGGCTCATGCTGAAATGAGTTTGTGGCGGCGCCATTCCATTCCACTTCTATGTGATTCAGCGAAGGAAAAACGTGTTTGCCACTCAACTGGAAATTTGAAATCTGTCGCTGAATAAATTCCAGGGAGTTTGTATTGAATTGAGCCAGGCTGTTTGACACCTGACCGAGAAACTCTCCTGATTGCGTTCTTGAAATGATCTCTGCATCATTGTTGAAGATGATATTTCCTTTCAGGATGTGTTGGTCTGAAAGTTTGTAGGCCATGTTGAAGAGGCCACCCAGGCTTGGATTCTGGACACTCTTGCTTTCAGTCAGTTTTTGATAGGGAAAAAGGAAGTCTGTATTTGTATTGATATAAGTAGCTACAACACCATCATCATAATGCTGATAATTATTGCCGTAGTTGACCGATAGTGTAAATCCAAAGTCTTTATTAAAAACAGGAAAGCGATGACCAAGGGCAAAATTTACGCCCATATTCAATGGTGAACGTCCAGTGGTCGGAACAAATGAATTGCTCAGCAATTTTGAGCTTTCATGGAAAACATTTCTTGTTTCATCATTTCCCGGTTGCCTGGCGGTTAAATATGTGCTGGTGGATAACTGCTCACGCACGGAAGGATCTAATAGCATGGAAGGTTGCTCACGGCTGCCATCATCAAAGCCCAGCCAGTCAT
>JANMVA010000266.1:0-5672 GCA_031392195.1 Saprospiraceae bacterium
TATACCGGCCTGGGAAGGGGAGAAGATGTGCGACATCGACAGGCGGAGTTTGATGAAAGAAGGGCGATCCCGAAGGAAGAACTGGTATCCCATTTTCTGATGACGATGGCATTGGTAAAACCGATTATTTCAAACACCCCGGTTGAGGAGTTGCTGAATAACAGGGCAGTACAAACATTTCAGGAAACCGGCCTGACGATCCTGATCCACGTCACCGAGCATTTTTCCTATCACACCGGTCAGATCGCCTATATCACCAAAATGCTGACCGACCGGCAATTGGGATTTTACACTGGGATACCATTAGAATAGATAATCACGATTAATCTATTTTTGCGCGATGCATAGGATCTGTTGGATGGTGTTGTTTGTGTTCCTGTTGGTGACCACAGCCTTTAGCCAGGGAGAATTGGAGAAATTATCTCCTGGTGTTAATACTGATCAATACGACGAAAGTGCCCCGATCCTGAGCAAGGACGGAAGCCGGCTTTTCTTTACCCGCACCGCATTTCCTGACTTTGAGACGACGATCCTAAGCGATGATGGTGTCCTGATCAATGAGTTGAATGACATAAACTACCGCCAGCGACTGGCAGATATCTATTCCGAGATCGCTGGCCGCCATGTCAGTGATCCTGTTAACTCGGTTTTCAACCAGGATATCTGGGTCGTACCGATCAGGGATGATTCCATTGGGATCCCTTATCATCCGGGCTATCCCCTCAATAATGCGCTCCCCAACAGCCTTGTTTCCACAGGTATGAACCCGGATGAATTTGTGGTGATCAATCAGTTTTTTACAGATGGAAGCATGTATTCCGGTTTTTCGCGCGTGAAGATCCTGGAAAATGGAAAACATACATTTCCTCAGCCGATGCACATTTATGAGTTTAATGTCAATAGTTCGGATGTGAACCTGACGATGTCTCCCGGTGGCCTGTATGTCATCCTCAGCCTGGAGCGTCCCGGGACAATCGGAAAGAACGACCTGTATGTTTCATTTTATGTGCGCGACAATGTCTGGTCAGGACTCGAGCATATGGGAGATGTGATCAATACGGAATTCCAGGAAACGACTCCCCATATATCTCCTGATAAGCGATTTCTTTATTTCTCTTCAAATCGCCCGGGCGGCCTCGGAGGAAATGATATTTATGTCTCCGAACGATTGGATTACACATGGCTCAAATGGTCAAAACCGGTTTTATTGAAAGGTGAGATCAATTCACCTTCGGATGATAGTCAGCCATCATTTACCCCGGGCAATAATTATATGTATTTCACTTCGCGCAGGGATGGAAGCAGTGATTTGTTTCGCGTTCGATTGACACCCAAGCCTAAGTTGAAAAAATCAATTTTTGTCAAAGGAAGTATTGTCAATTCCCAAACGGGTCAATTGATCAGAAGCGAACTGTTATGGGGACCTCAATCGGCAAAAGGTTACCTGGAATTTTTCAATAGTTATAACGGACACTTTGAAGCATTGCTGACGGATTACGAACCGTATAAATTTCTGCCGCGCAAACCGGGACATAACGGTCAGAATATCATGGTCGACCCGAGGATCATCGAAAGGTCCGGGAAGGATACAGTAGAGATTGTTCTTTATCTCGATCCTAAACCACCGCAGGATGCATCCACCAACGACAGGATACAGGATGGCAGTGAAGTGATCACTTCAACATCATCTGGTGCCAAAGAATCTCTTCCCAATCCGGACCGGAAAGTATTTGTATATGATATCAATTTTGTGAAAGCAAAACCGATCATCCTCACGAAGTCGGCGAATGCACTAAAGCAACTTTTATTGATGATGGAATCCAATCCGGATATGCAGATCCTGGTGGAAGGGCATACGGATAATATCGGTGATGAAAAAGACCTGATTGATCTGTCCTATCAGCGTGCAGCAGCGATCAGGGACTATCTTTTACTCAATGGTATCGCAACTGATCGCATACGTGTAGAAGGCCTTGGAGCAACCAGGCCTATTCATCTGAACCTGACAGAGGCCGGTAGAGAAAAAAACAGGAGGGTAGAGATCACGATCATCAAAACCTGATGATGAAGACAGCGGCCAATCTATTATCCATTTTTTTTCATCCTTTACTTATTGTTACATACATGTCTCTTGTCCTTTTGTGGACAAACCCTTTTTCATTCGGACTGCGCCATGTTACTGAGGGTGATACAATACTGATCATCATTGTGATGACGACTGTGACACTCCCCGCGATTGCAGTCCTGATGATGAAGATGCTTGGATGGATCACCACGTTCAGGATGGAGGATAGTAAAGAACGCATCGGCCCTTACATCGTTTCAGGTATCATGTACCTCACGTTGTATTTACACGTAACAAAAGCCGAGAGCTTTCCTGTTTCACTGCGTGTCGCTGTACTCGGCTCAATGCTGGCATTGTGGATTTGTTTTTTCATCAATAATTTTCTGAAGATCAGTGCCCATGCAGCAGGGATGGGTGGATTAGTCGCGCTGGTGGCATTGACGAAAATGAAATTCGGATACGATCATGCCCAGATTGGCATTCCCGGGCATGTCAACCTTGTGTTGCCACTCGATTATTTATTATACGGTGCCATCTTCCTCGCGGGATTGGTGTGCACATCCAGGTTGATCCTGCAGACGCATTCATTAAAAGAGATCTACCTTGGTTTTCTGGTTGGGTTCGGTAGTTTGATGATGGCGTATTTTATATTGTAATGCATAGATTCGGAAATCTAATGCTTCGACTTGCTAAACTCAACCATGTGCTACAGCTCAGCAACCGTCCAAAATCGTCATTCGTAAATCCCTGTCTTGTTTACCCCTTCGCATCACTGCGTTCCGCATCTCCCCTGTGTTCCTATAAAGCTACCAGGTGCAAGGAGTTTTCTCCTGCACCCAGGTAAAAATCCGCGTTCTCCACCTGATTACCCCTTCGAAATTTCCTGTTGCGCGAAATTTCTCTCCTACTTCGACTTCCTATTTCTCTTCCTTGTTCGCCCGCTCAGCACAGCGCCTGTGTTCCTTCAGTAATTTTCTCTGCGAGAAATGTTTCTTCCGAAAACCCCGGGGTAATTAAAATCGGCAATTGGCAATAAAATCCAAAATCGTCATTCGTAAATCGTCAATTGAAATTTTCGAATCAATCGAACTTAATTTCATTTCCCTTTTCCAGGGAAACATTAGATCCTTCAATCAAAAAAACCGATTCCGGTTGCTGATGATTTAAAAACGAATACTTCTGTCCGTAAACCTTTTCAAAATCAACATCAATCGCATAATCCTGCGTATCGTAATATTCCCACACCGGATGTTCGACTTTGTATGCAAGTGTCCTGGATTCAGACAGGCGATTGTATCCCCAGGGATTATCAGTGAAAAAAGAATGAATGCTGTTTTCCAAAATTGGATGGGGTTTTGCATCAACATTAATTTTCATCGAATGCCAATCCTTCTTTTTCCAGGAATATTCTACACTGAGTGTCTCTTTTTCCATTTTCAAAGAATGCTTCATCGGCATGGTGTAATAATGCTCTTTGTAAAATGTGTTTGCAATAAATGTCACCACTGGCAGCGGAACGATCTCTTTGATAAATACAACACCGCGTTTTCGTTCATGGGCATTATTGCGATTTACATAAAATCGCAAATTGACTTCGGGGAAATTGGTGTGGAATGGAAATCGGATGCCCAGGAATTTTGTTTCGAGAAACATGAATCCCACAAGGCTGAGGTAGCATCGGTTATTCCATAATTCAAGTTGTGTGCCTGCAGGGAATAAATCTTTCAACAGCGCCGGATTGACAGCATAATTGGCCATCATCAGTTTTCTCCATTGCGCATATATTTTCATATGGGAGAATTGGCTGTCATGCAAGCATCAGGTCAGAATTGAAACCCGACACTGAATTGCCACGACGTACTCTTGTTGATATCTTCGCGCTGGATATGTGTTCCGTTGGGATTTAATTCCTTCAGCGATACATCGTTTTCATTGTTGTCTACGTCACCAAGGCCATGAATGTATTTCGCGCCGAGAAACAATCCGTCATTCAGAAAATAAGAGAGGCCTGCATTGAGTGCAAAATCCAGGGTTTTGTAAAAGTTTTTATCCTTCGTCTCGAAATTGTAATACGCCCCTTCAAATGTCGGTACCTGGTAAGTGAATCCATCCGCATTGATGGTTTGAAAATCAGGTGAAGCATCTCCTGCGTCATCTTTGGCATAGTTGTGATTCAGGTTGACCTTGAAAGGAATGACGGTTCCCTGGTTAGGTGTTTTTCCACTGAACTCAACACTGCCACCGCCGGAAGAACCAATCAGTAGACCTGTGTTCAGGCCACCGGAGATTTCGAAGAATTTGATTTTATAATAAACGGTGAGTGGAATATCGATGTATGAATTTGAAACATTGATCGTTTGTTTGCGTGTGCCGGTCAGTGTCACTGAGCTCGGAGTATTTCTGCCTAACACATAATAGGAGGGTCCTTCATACAGGTAATCCGTGCCGCGCTGTGAATAGAGAAACTCACCACGCAGTCCCATGAGGTCCGTAAACTTATAATTCACGATCAGGCCGATGTGAAATCCACTGGCCATCTTATTGCTTTCGAGCTCTTCACCACCTGTGCCGATCTCGGATGGTCCGTCAATTTTGGCAAAGCTCATGCCGGCCCTGAATCCAAAACCGAGGTTTTCATTTTGAGAAAAAGCTGTAAGTGCGCAAAGAAGAAAAAGAAGGGATGAAAAATATTTCATGTTAAGGGTGGTTTCGGTTTTCGATTTAAAGGAAATCAGTTTTATCACTCGTCAATGGTATTGTTCAAATTGATGACCCTGGAAAAAAAGGTATTAATTATTCGGTAGACCGTAGTTTGTACATTCCCCGTTGGCTACCGGATGACAAATATCGATCATTCATCAGATTTAATGAGAATATCTCTTATCCGTTTGATTTATAGCGCACTTCCATGCCCTGTGCGGGATTCGAGATGCGTACTTCTGTGCGACGGTTATATTGATGCTCTGCTTCCGTACAGGGCACATCATCCAGGCAATCGTTTCGGGGCATGGCTTCACCGGCCGCTTTTGTCACGATGCGTTCCGGATTGATCCCCAAAAGCACGAGATAGGATTTGGATGATTCGGATCGACGTTCTGACAATTCCATATTGTATTCTGCTGTTCCACGCGTATCAGTATGGGAAGTCAGCTCGATCGTCAGGTCGGGATATTGGGTGAGGATATCGGCTAATGCTTTTAGTTCGCCGGCATCGCTGCTGCGGATAGCGGATTTATTAAAGTCGTAATAGATGTTGTCCAGCACGATGATGGTACCTGAAGCAATGGGTGCAGTAGGTGCAGTGAGGTCTTTGCTGCTTTTCAGGTATATATTCCAATGCTCATCATCTTCTGTAGGAGTAAACGTGAAAGTGTGATTAGCATAACCTTCATGATGTATATCTGCTTTCACAGCGCATCCCGGTATGCAGGTTGATGAAATGCCTTCGGTATTGGTGTTGATCCTGACTTCGGGATTGATGCATGGGCCGGATAAGATGATCTGCGCATTGGCAAGGACCATATTTCCTTCTTCATTATAGACGCTGAAAAGTGTCTTAAAACAATTCGTTGGCATCTCAGGTGCTTTGACGAGCCGGATATAAGCA
>JANMVA010000296.1:0-5631 GCA_031392195.1 Saprospiraceae bacterium
CCGGCAATGAACTGTATAATTTCTGGATCTGTCCGTCACCAAAACCATCAATCGTATTATTCCATGTTCTTAAAAAAGAAATATCCCAATACTCGATTCCATCTCCAAACTGGCTTTCGATCCGGTTGAGTGCATCATACATGACGAACTCTCCTGAATAGTCCCATTCCATGGCATCCGCATATAATACATCCCCTGTTAGAATTCCTTCTGCTGTTGTTGGATTAAAAAGCTCATAGAATTCATTTTGGCCTGTTCCATAATCAAACACGTTAATTTCATTTACAAGCTGACTTGTCGTAAACGCTATTTTAGTGCCATCCTTTGAAACAACCACATTTCTCCATATACCCTGTGGGTTGGTCTCTAAATAATCCCACCCATAATTGAGTTGGCCACCGCTCCAGTCAAAACTGAGAACGATCATATCATTGGCTTGATCCACATACACAGCTGCAGAACCATCATCGGTAAAGCTCGGCCTGGTCAAAGGTGCAGGCACATCCATTTTAACAAACTGATTCACATTCGTTGGCGGAATGAAATACAGGTCAGATTCCTGCTCATCTGTGGCGAGAATAAAATCCGCACCGGAATTAACATCAATATCATCTTCAAAATCACCACCTGCTCCTGCTCCAATCCCAACTGTATCGAAAGCACTTTTTACAGCATTCACTTCGGCGCTTCCTGCACCATGCAGATCAGTTGCAGCTTTCTCGACGGCGATACGCATATCAATAAACTGCGATGATTTGACTAGATAATCTCTGAGGGCTTTGTAATAGATCTGCTCTGCCTTTTCCTTTCCAATGCTGGAGGCCAACAGGAAAAATGCGCGATTGGTGATGCCGCTATTGACATGCACGCCACCATTATCTCCCTCAGGTGTATTCGGCAGGTTTTGAAATTCATTCATGTGATGAGGCTGCCAGCCGTTATCGTTTGGTCCGTTGCCACCATTGTGTGGATTGGACATATCACGCATGGCACCTGATGGGAAAAAATTTGTATTGACGACATCTTCACCAAGTTGCCAATCGGCCCGGTCGATCATTGCACCAAATACATCAGCGAATGATTCATTCAGCGCGCCGGACTGGCCCATGTATTCCAGGTTTGCTGTATTCTGAATGACTCCATGTGACATTTCATGTCCTGCAACATCCAGTCCCTTTGCCAACGCCTGAAATGCGACATCACCGTTTCCATAAAACATGGCCGCACCGCTCCAGAATGCATTGTCCAGACCATTTCCATTTTCATCAGAGACATTGATGATCGATATGACATTGCCACCGTCTCCATTCAGTGAGTTGCGATTAAACTTTTGCCGGAAGTATTCATAGGATTCTCCTGCATTAAAATGTGCAGATACTTCGAGGGTGCTCCAATTGTTATTTGTATTCGTCACATGGACTACTTCAAAATTATCTTTTTGCGGAGAGCCATTTTGACCATCAATTGTCCAAAGAACACCAACGGGTTCATTTGGCATCACTGATTGATCTGCATTAAACATTCCTCCGCGACTGGCATCGATCATAAAAAAATTGGAACCGACCAGGTATGCATTCACAGGCCTGCTTTGTCCAAGAAGATCCTGGTCGTTGGTTACAGTTGGTCCGTCTACCACTAACGAAACGGTTGTTTCATCCACGTGGTTTTCTTTTGTGCAATTGTTTTCCGGAGATGAATGGACATTGTCATTTTGATAAAGATGCTTAGGATATAACTGGCACAATTGAGAATACGATTTTTTAATTTCAAGTGAAACAGCATCGACATTAATCGTCCAATGATCCATCAGGTTTGGGTGCAGATTAACTTCATAGGTAAGAGTAAGTTTTCCATTCAATGGCAACCAGACAAGGTGGGCTTTGTCCTCAGGAATACTGACTACAGATAAAGCTGAATTCGTTTGGAATCGAATACCCTTTTGAGATAAGAAATCTTTAGCAGCCTGAATAGCATTCACTTCAGGAACAGGAGCAGGAAGTTTTGCCGGGGTTTTTGCTGTCCACGCAAAGCCATTCATATCACGCAATTGTCCGTTCTCAATATGCAGGATCATGTCCTGTCCGTGTATCGGATGGCCGGCTAACAATTGCTGTACTCGTATGTGAGCAATGTCCTTTTCGTCTTTCGTCCCGGAGACTTCTGTCCATTCCATATCCCAATTTCCTTTGAAAGTTGATTCCGGTATTAATTGGCCCATGACTTCATTGACTGAAGTACGGGAAGACCACAACTGATTTGACTTCAAACCGATCCACAAACTTCCGGAGGATGCAATTTTAGATGAAGTAACATCAGGATGAGTGTTTGAAATTGATTTCAGTTCATGAGGTATAAAAGCCGGAGCTTCTCTTGAATCACACATCATGGAAGGGATCCCTGCCGCAGGTTCGAATGGATTTGCCGGAGGATGCGGATTGTTGGCGATCTCTTTAAACTTAGATTGTGCGTTGGAAGCACCAATGCAGGAAATGAAGATGGAGATGTAGATAAAGATTCTCATGATTTGGATTTAGTGGATCGATAGAGTAAATTATAAAATGTCACAATATTTTCGTCGGGTGAATAACCAGTCTGTCCCCAGGCTATGCGGTGAATTTCTTTTTCGCGGGAATGAAACTCAATGAAGTAATAGAGGTTGCCCGGATGATAGTGATCAACTTTAGCAAGACCAAGCTGATGATAGTTATGAAACATCTGACGCACAAATGGCTTTTCCCACGTGTCAGCCAGGGTGTAGGTGGTATCACGGGTCTCCTTCTGATATAACTGTCCATTATCCAGGAGGGCATAATGTGTGATAATACCTGAGAACCCGCCCCCCTGCCCAAAGTGAATCTGATCACCTTGATAATTCATAGGTGATTCATTCGTTGGTTTGCAGGCTGTTATGAAAATGAGCGTTGCAAAAAATGTTACGTATATCTGTCGGTACAACAATGGAGGGTTCGTGTCGTTAAAAATGTGTTAAGCCTGATCAAAGTTGGTAAAATTGAATGATATTAGGACGTTAGGCACTATCTTTGATCATATTTCTATTTGAATACCGATTTTAATCATAAAAAAATACTTCCGATGAAAAAATTCATTTTCTCATTTTTCTTCTTCTCCTTGATGATTGTTGGTGCACAGGCTCAGTCAAAAGCTGCCTGCGCTAAAACATGTACTAAGTCAGAAGCTGCTGCCTGTAAATCTCAGGCTCCATCAACGGCTATGACCAGTGATGTGGATTACAATGCATCTGCTGCAAAGCTGGCTGCAAATGATCCTACGATTGTAACGAATACTTGCCCTGTGACAGGAGCTGTTTCGTATACAAGAAAAGAAACTAACGTTGCTAACGGCCAGGTTTCTTCAGTGGATGTCAGCTATGATGCTTCTACGAATTCGTTCGTGAATGTATCTCCAGTTAAGGCTGAAGGGACAGGAGCAGGTTGCGGAACTAAGGCAACGAGTGTAAGTGGCAAATCAGGCTGCAGCACCGGAGCTGCTCAGGGAAAAGGATGCTGCGCAGGAAAAGGTGCAGCAGTTAAGTCTGCTGAGAAAGTTAAAAGTTAATATCACCTTCATTGAGATTAAAATAAAGCTGGCTTCATGGCCGGCTTTTTTTATGTCATTGATAAAAAATATTTTTTCGTAGGGGCATCAGATTTTGTGCGTTGGCGAAAAATATATTTTATCCTGGGCTATGAATCCACACTTCAGCCTTAACATTTGATTACAATATCTACATCCTTAAAGATCAGGCCATTAACTCTGGCTGCCTTGTGTGGTAGTTGATCAGGATTGTGATAACCCACTGGACTTCGTATCTTTGGGGACCATCGTCCGCAAGCGATTGGGCATGTAGTGATCTCGTATGACTCAACACTCAGGAAACCTCAAGCCACAATGGTGCGATAATATCATCGAAACCGTAGGGAATACACCTATGGTCAAGCTCCATGGACTTTCCAAACTTGCTGGTTGCCTCGTCCTGGCTAAACTCGAATCCTTTAATCCCGGCCTTAGTGCTAAAGATCGCATCGGCCTTGCTGTCATTGAAGCAGCAGAAAAAGATGGATTGATCAAACCGGGGGGCACGATCATTGAATCCACATCAGGCAACACCGGTTATTCAGTAGCCATGGCCTGCATCGTGAAGGGATATAAATGCATCCTCACCACTACGGACAAGAGTGCTGAAGAAAAAATCACAACGCTGAGAGCATTAGGTGCAGAAGTCATTGTCTGTCCTAACCACGTTCCTTCCGATGATCCTCAATCCTATTACAGCCAGGCAGAACGATTGTCTGAGGAGATCCCGAATTCGTTTTATGTCAATCAGTATTACAATGATGCCAACCTGGATGCTCATTACCGCACTACAGGTCCGGAGTTATGGAACCAGACAGGCGGGCTGATCACTCATTTTCTTGCCACCTGTGGTACGGGAGGAACAGTATCCGGTTCGGGTCGCTACCTGAAAGAGCAGAACGAGAATATCAAAGTTATTGCGGTTGATGCTGAAGGTTCCGTGTTGACAAAATATCATCAGACTGGTGAATTAGATAAGAGTGAAATACACTCATACCAGTTGGAGGGTGTTGGAAAAAACATTATCCCTTCGAATGTGGAGTTTGAGATCATTGACCGGTTTATCAAAGTGGATGACAGAAGCAGTGCATTCAGGGCTCGTCAGTTGACCAAAAGCGAAGCCATATTTGCAGGCTATAGCAGTGGCGCAGTTGTAGAGGCTTTCATGCGCATGCGAAGAGAGTTTAAGCCGAGTGATGTGGTTGTTCTTCTTTTTGCGGATCATGGCAGTAAGTACCTGAGCAAGATCTATAATAATGGCTGGATGCAAAAGCAAGGCTTTATCAGAAAGATAGCTGATTATGCTCCGAGCTTCCAGATCCAACGTCGATTAGAACGCGTCTTTAATAAATACATCAAGAATTATGGAAATATTTGAGCGAATCCGGAAACAACGTGGGCCTTTAGGACAGTATGCCCAGATGGGTGAAGGATATTATATGTTCCCTGAATTGAAGGGTGAGATTGGATCCCGCATGCAATTTCACGGAAAGGAAGTAGTCGTCTGGAGTGTCAACAATTACCTCGGGCTTGCGAATCATCCTGAAGTCCGGAAAGTGGATGCCGAGGCTGCAAAAAAATGGGGACTCGCCTACCCGATGGGTGCGCGCCTTATGACCGGTGAAACATCACTGCATAAAGAATTGGAGAGCAAACTCGCAGCATATGTGTATAAAGAAGCAGCAGCGGTTGTTAATTATGGTTATCCCGGCGTAGTATCCTCTATTGATGCACTTTTGTCGAGGCGGGATGCGGTAGTCTATGATGCTGAAAGTCATGGTTGCATTGTCGATGGTACAAGGCTTCATATGGGTGAAAGGTTTTCCTATAAGCACAATGATGTTGAAAGTCTTGAGCAGAACCTGGAGCGTGCAACAAAGTGGTCAAATGAGAAAGGAGGAGGCATACTTGTAGTGACAGAAGGCGTATTTGGTATGCGTGGTGATCAGGGTATCCTGAAAGAGATCGTGGAGCTCAAGAAGAAATATAATTTCAGGTTTTATGTAGATGATGCGCATGGTTTTGGCACCCTTGGTA
>JANMVA010000311.1:0-1517 GCA_031392195.1 Saprospiraceae bacterium
GTAAAAAAACTGGATAGTTGTACGAAAACAAAAATTGATTTTGAATGTACGGTTGACACATGTAGCTTCCGCACAACCTAGGTATCCGGCAAACGTTTTTTCTAATTCTACAAGAGAAGCCCTCTCAAAAATATTTTCGAGTTTTCTATCCCAGGTCTCCGACCAAAAGTGGAAGTCTTCTTCAGCCTGTATTAATTGTGCGGTTATTCGAATGGTGTCGATCGAACGTCTAACACTCCCTTCAAGAATTGCTGACACGTTCAACTCCTTTGCAATCTGTTTAATAGGAAGATTTTTATTTTTGAAATAGAAGGATGACGTGCGTGAAGTGACTTTAAGATTTCTAATTTTTGACAAGGCATTTATTATTTCTTCAGTAATTCCGTCACTGAAATATTCAGTCTCATCACCGGTGCTCATATTGACAAAGGGTAGCACCGCAATAGTTTTCTGCTTTGCTTTTTGTTTGCCTTGCAGTTCTGAGGGATGTGGAACTTTGATTCCCTGGTTAGTTATGGCAAATACCTCAACAGGATCAGCAACATTCTTTAATTCGTAGTATCCTAAGGAAGTAGTCGAAATTGAAGGATGATTTTTAAGTTCTTCATTTAGTTTTCCAGAGACCAGAATTGAGTATGGTGTCGCCATACTTTCTATCCTTGATGCGAAATTCACACCATCGCCATAGACTTCTGTATGGTCGAAAACAATATCGCCCATATGCAAACCAATGCGCAGAGGAATGGGCTCACCTTCCCGCAGCATTTCCTGTATGCCGATAGCACAATGTGCCGCGGCAACCGCGCTTTTAAAAACGCTGAGTGTGCCATCGCCATAATATTGAACGATTTCGCCACAGTGCAACGCGTGCAACTCTGTGAATACTTCCCTGTGCCGCCTGCGGACCGCCGTAGCTTTTGACTCATCCTGTTCCATCAAGGCTGTATAGCCCACAATGTCGGTAAACATGATCGCAGCAAGTTCTCGACCTTTCTTTGGCTTCATTCAAATCCCCTCGCTCATAAAATGAACGATTAGTACTAAAGTAAGCAAAAAGCATTCGAAATAGCTTTTTCTTTCTGTGGCCAATCAGACAACGTATTTTATCAGGCCTGCTTTCTACGGAACTTAAGATAAGTCCTATTTCTCCTAGAATTTGTCCTATTGCAGGGGATTTTTTGAGCATACTTTTGCTTCCAATAAATTTTTATTCTATCAAAAGCATTCGTATGAAAACAAAAATGAAATTAATTGCATCGCTGAAAATCTGGGCGGTAATCTACCCTTCAATTACGTTATTTCTCTATTTCCTGGGTGAGCCAATATCGGTGCTTCCCTTGTATCAAAGGACGTTTTTGCTCACTATCTCCTTAGTACCGTGGATCGTGTTTGTCGGTGTTCCATTCGTGGATTCTGTCGTCCGGTTATTTTCGCCTTCAGCAGAAAAAAAATAGTACTGTGGGCGTGCAAAACGAGACTCTCGCTTTACGATCAAGGCGAGAATTTTTTAGGCAAGG
>JANMVA010000326.1:0-8549 GCA_031392195.1 Saprospiraceae bacterium
TTCTGCCTGACCATCCCATGCTATCGAAGATGTCTGCAACACCCAGCTTGATATTGCCACGCTTGTTCCAGATCTTTTTCTGAATGCCGGCATCAATGCTCCACATCTCATTGGTGAGGAAGTTGCCTCCCCATAGGCCCGGAGAATTATACCATCCGGAAACTTCGAATGTGAAATCTTTAGGCAGTGCAAAAGAATGCTGCATGTAGATATTGAATGTGGTTGCATTGACATCAACAATTTTCCCATCACCAAAATCAGCTTCGTTGTGTGTGTATGAGACACCTGTATTCGCAAAAACATTCCAGATCTTGGACAAGGTAAATGGATAGCTGACACTCAGTGAAACCACATCCTGATCAGCAATATTTTCGGTGGTAATAAAAGCAGCCCGCATATCAGCCGTATCCGTTATTTCTGTCATCAGGTCATTCGTATGCGAGTAAGTCAGACTTGTATTCAATGTATAATTGAACGTGTGTCCTAGCTGAATGCTGTTGGAAAACTGGGGACGCAGGAATGGATTTCCTTTTTGAAATGTAAGTTCATCAAGCTTGTATTCAAACGGATTGAGGTCCCTGTAATTCGGACGATCAATGCGCCTGCTGAATGTAAGACGAAGGGTATGCTTTTGGTTTAACTGATAGGTAATCCCTCCGCTGGGAAATACATCTACGTATTCCTGCTGCACGGTTTCATTATTTTCTGATTTCAAACTGGTCAGAACTCCTTTCGAATCTGTTTGTTCGACGCGAACTCCCAGTTGCAACCCGACCTTTTGCCATTGTCTGTTGAAATTGACGTAACCGGCATTGACATTTTCTTCATAATCAAATCGATTCGTTCTGTCAATGTTCAGAATGGCTTCATCATCGATGATATCAAAGAATTCATAGTTGTTATCCGTATTGATCAAAGCCAGCTTAAAGCCGGTGCCAATCGTTCCGCCAAAAAGTGATTTTTCGTAATCGAGCTTCATGGTTTTAATATCGATCTCCGTTGGCATGTTGGCAGAGAAAATTCTGGTATCCACCAGGTTGCCTGTAGATGGATCGTAGTAATAGTTGGGCTGATAAGAATTTCCCCTACTTGAATACTTACCGTAATCAGCGTCAAGGTTCAGGATAGTACCTTTCTTATTATCAAATTTGTAATTGCCATTGACATTGTAATTATCACGATCCGTGTTGACGAGGTTTGTGGCTTCTAATAATTCTGTCGGTGGGGCTGTAGGAGAAGTGGAAATGATCGTATTAATATTGCTGCTCCATTCGTCTTCATTCATAAAACCATCTACCAAAACACCGAAAGTAGAATTCGCTGATGCAGAAATATCTACGCCAGCACGAATGGAGTGATTTTGCCAGGTATTGCCACCATTATTTGACTGATCTGTATAAAAACCAGGAGTGATCCGTTCAAAAAAATTGTATTCACTGCCTTCACCTTTGGCGTAATTATAATTTCCAAAGACATTGATGTATTTCGAACGGTTATTGACGCTGACGTTGCCATTAAATTTACCATGGATAGCCTGGTTGTATCCCATGCTCAGGTTTGCATTCGTACCCAGTGATTTGTCTTTGATCAGCCGGATGTTGATGATACCTGCATTGCCGGAAGCCTCATATCTGCTGGAAGGTTGTGTGATGACTTCAATCGCTTCGATCTGTGTGGATTGGAGAGACTTGAGATAATTAGCGAGATCATCGCCGGTGAGAATGGATTGACGTCCATCGATATAAACTTTGACACCGCTTTTTCCGATCAGCATCAGGCGTTCATTGTTATCCACGACAACCCCGGGAGCCTTGCGTAATAATTCCAATGCATTATTTCCGATTGCATTGACGCTTCCTTCGACATTAAAAACAGTTTTGTCCGGTTTGACTTCAACCAGCGGTTTTGTCGAAGCAACAACGACTTCTCCGAGTTCGGTAGCGAAGGGAGCCATTTCTATAATGTCGAGCGAAGTTGTATTGTTGGATTCAACATTGATCGGTGCAGATACATATGTATCATAACCGACGAAAGAAATATTGAGATAATAATTTCCGGGTTGCAGATGGGTCAGCTCAAATGATCCGTCCTCCGTAGAATAACCTGCCTTAGCCATGGCAGAATCAGACATATTGAAAAGAGTAAGGGTTGCAAAGGGGATAGGTGCATTTGTTTCGTCGACAACACGGCCTTTGACACCGGTTTCAGGGCTTTGTGCAAAGGCTGTTGTTGAGTACAGAAGAATAAAGAAGAGTAGTGTGTTAAGTTTTTTCATTCCGGGTCTTTTATTGATTTGACATCAAGACCCAAAGTTGGCCGGAAAGGTTGCATCCAGCTGATTTTAATCGACAAATCAGGCAATTTTGAGGATGATCATTCTCAAATTGCTTAGAACCTAATCCCCGGTAACCAGATCAGTCTGTATTTCTTTTATCGCAGGTGGGTCGGTGCCCTTCAATCGCTTGACAAATGTACCCGCGACTCTTTCAGAGAGTAAAAAATAGGATCCCCAGATAAGCATGTGACTAATGGATGCGATCACATCTCTTATATTATCTCTAATCTGATTCTCCGTAGGGATTCCTTCATTGAGCAGTGTTTGTTCAGAATATAAATGGAGGACAGTGATGATCATCGTACCGGCATACATCACAACCATCAATTTTGGGAATGAAGTTCTTTTTTGCAAAAAGAGAATAATCTGCAATACGGACAAACACAAAAGGCCGAATGTCAGAATGGATTCAATGAAAAACAATGTGGTTATCCCAAAATAGCCTTTACTCTTTTCGTCTTCGAGTATTTTCCAATATTCATTTTCAAACACAGGTACATTCATTGAGGCAAGCAATAATAAAATTGGGAAAGTGAAAATCCCGATGGAAGGCAGGATCAGCCAGCCGCCAATCCTTGGATAATATTCATCTCCCAATCTGGAGAGCGGATTCCAGTAGTACAGATAGTAACATGCGATGCTGAATCCTACCAACACCAGGAAGGCAAGTAAAACAGATATCATGAACCCAATGGTTATATCGCTCTCATCTCCGGCTGTAATTGTAATTCCAATTTCATTTTCAATATCCTCTCTGAATTTCCGGAACCTTTTTATTTCATTCTCTTTCAAATACGGGCCGGTGCTGATCATTTTATATTTCGCCTGGATTATGCTGTCTTGTTCCAGATGATATTCAGAACTAAAATCTAAAACTTCATTGGATAATGTGATTCCCTGTAATTTAAAATTCCATTTTTCAGGCAAATGAACAGTGATCTTATGCTCCAGATTAAAGGGGTGCGATATTTCAAGTGGACCTTTGTAGTCTTCAGAAGGAATAGACGGTAAGTAGTCCGGAAGCAAGGAACCTTTCACAAATAGGTTTAATGGTGATCCCTGAATAGTTGAATCCGTAGGTATCCACAAATGACCAATGAAATAGGTTTCTTCCACGGTGAATATATTTTGGATTGAGTCGTCAGAAAATGCTAAATCCTCTATGGATTTCACCTCATCGTATAAATGCTCGTAATATTCCACATATGACTTTTGAATCTCTGAGACAGCCTGGTATTGAAATTCAGCTCTTTGGTAATCAGCTGCATGTCCCTTGTATTCAGTGATGACGCTCAGCGTTCCTCCTCCTGTTTTGAAAGGCACACGAAATATTTCATGCATGGTGATGGAGGAGTGATTATGGGTGACTAATTTCTGTAATCCTGATGCGGATGGATGCACTGCAAGACCATATGTGTAATCGGGGAAATAAAGGTCATTGATTTTTCCGCCCTGGTAATTGATCGTAGGATCTATATATATAGATGCTGAATCCAGGCTCACACCCAGTACGCAATGATTGAAGGAGTAGGCAGAGGGTAAGTAATCGTTTAATTGATGCTTTGCATATGTATTGATCAGGATGGGGTATGATTCGACGCCGAGATATTCAAGCATCGTATGCAATAAAAAAGATTTGTCCTTGCAATCACCATACCTGTTGATAAATGTTTTATTTGGATCGGCCGGTTTATGGGAGTTAATATGGAATTCAAGCCCCAGATAGCGCACCTCATTTTGCACCCATCTCGTGACTGCCGTTATCTGATCCGTTAAACTTGGATATTGATCTTTGATATTGTTTAACCACTCCTGAAGCTCATTGGAGGGAGGCCCGGAATTTTGAAATAATGGTTCGACCCATTGGCGTACTTCATCCCAGGAAGAAAATGAAGAAAGACTGACCATTGGATAAGGATTAAACCAGGAAGGATAATATTCGTGTTTGACCGGACTTAGGTTATACAGATCCCATGTGTGATATTGCATGTTGTGCCGGATGTAGACAGAGGGTTGATTGGCTGTATTGAACAATTTATAATGAAGTGAATCGGGTAATGGACTGATCACGCTTACATGTAGCCGATCGATAGAATCACCCGCATACAACCAGTACTCACCTCCATAGTGATTCTCAAAAACCGGATTTTGACCGATGATACTGTAATGCAGATATATAATATCATTGATCCGTACATCCTTCAGATGGATGGATGCCGTTTGACGTCCATCATAAATCCGCTCATCAGATCTTTCCTCCAGATTGGCAAAAGAAATACTGAGTAGTCCATGCTGATCCGAAAATTTTCCATTGCGGATGATGCTCAAACGATGGAATACTAATTTTTGATAACCGGGATCAAAGGTGATTTCAACATCTGAAATGCTTTCGACACCCGCTGTATTGAATGCGCGTACCGCTCGCTGGACATTCAGGGTTTTAGAAGGAATGTGATCCTGGTAGGCCTGAAGGATTACATAATAACCTCCGGATATATTTTTTACATCAGGACTAAATTTGTCATTGACATCTAATACGGTAGACCATAGGGGTGGAGGCTCGGTCCGGATTTGTGCGTTGAGTGTAGCTGAATAGAAGCATAGGCACAGGAAAAGATTAAAACGATAGATCATCCGCTTGAGAATACCCCTAAATATAGTCGTCCGATAGCTAACTAGCACATTCTCACCCAGTTCATTTCTTTTGAGTTAATTTTGATTGATGCAGCTTTCTATTATGCACGAGGCAAGATTGACGATTTCAGTTGGGATTATTTATCTCATAACTTCCCCATCCTTCTTGCAGGCTCAGACAGACAGCACCGTTTTACTACAACAGATTGAAGTTACAGCCGAACGTATCGAGCTGACCGACATTGGCAAGCATACTGATCAGATCGATACAACTTATATAAGCCATCGACATGCATCAAACCTTGCTTCCCTGCTTACAATGAATACACCGCTCTTTGTCCGGTCATATGGGGCAGGCACATTGGCTACAGTTGGTATTCGCGGTGGCAATGCATCACATACACAAATCATCTGGAATGGAATTCCGATTCGCAATCCGATGATTGGTCTGATTGACCTTGCTTTATTGCCTTCAGCTTTCATTGATCAAGCAGCCGTTCATTACGGAGGTCATGGTGCTGCATTTGGTTCTGGTGCAGTCGGCGGACTAATATCGTTATCGAACAATCCTGTTAGTCTTAGTGATCAGTTAAGTTTTCAATTCGTAGGTGGCAGCTGGGGCAGGAGAGATGGCCATGTAAGAATAGATTATGGATTAAAAAAGATCAGGTTTTCATCAAGGTTTTTTTCACAATCGGCTGACAATAATTATCGTTATCGCATCAATAAAGATCTGCCGGAAAAAAACCAGGTCCATCACCATCTCTTGAGCCAGGGCATATTACAAGAAATAAGTTGGAGGCCTGCTGACAATCAATCATTGACAGCACGAATATGGTTTCAATACGCTGACAGGGAGATTCCACCAACATCTACGCAGAATGCAAGCCAGGCAGCACAACAGGATGAACATTTGCGCGCATCGATCCAGTACCATTATCATGGTCATAAATTTCATTGGCAAATTAAAACAGCATGGCTCGATGAAAACATCGATTACCAGGATACGCTGATCTTGTTGTTCACTGAAAATAGATTTAAGACCTGGCTCACTGAGCTTGAAACATCGTTTGGCATCAATAAAAATATTTTAGTGACTGGAGGGATCAATACAGAAATTTCATCTGCAGAATCTGCTAATTATTTGGCGGGCACAAAACGCGGGCAGAGTGCATTGTTTTCTTCAGCAAGCTTGTATGCAGGTGATTGGTTGTGGCGAATTCAGATGCGTGAAGAAGTGTCAGACGGTGTATGGTCTCCGTTATTGGTTGATTTTGCAGCTGAATGGAAATTCCTCCGGAACCTCACATTCAAATCAAGTGTATCCCGGAATTACCGTATACCAACTCTTAATGATTTGCATTGGCGTCCTGGCGGCAATCCATCTTTATTGCCGGAAAAAGGTTGGACTATTGAAGGAGGAGTTTCATGGTCATCAAGAGTAAGGGCAACTCAATGGTCAAGCTCACTGACAGCTTATTCCCGGCACATTGATCAATGGATCATGTGGATGCCACCTGTGAAGGATGTAAGTTTATTCTGGTCTCCCATCAATATTGCACAGGTCTACAGCAGGGGCATTGAATTCAGGCAGAATGCAAAATGGATAAAAGACCAATGGAAACTTGATTTGAAAACCGGCCTGGATTTTACATGGTCTACCTTCGAAACCCCGCTTGAGAAATTTAATATTGAGAAAGGCGATCAGTTGTTTTACACCCCTGTTGAAAATGTTTTTGGCGGGCTGACTTTGACATACGGTCAATTTACGGGATGGTATAATCACAATTTTTTTGGATCATCCATCGGCATCAACGATCCACTCGATGCAGCCAACATCGGATCGGGTGGGCTTTCCGTAGATATTGGAAAGGGCTTGGTGAAGTGTACGATCTTTGCACAGATTGAAAACCTATGGAATGTACCATACAGGATCATTGAAAGAAGGCCAATGCCGGGCAGGACCATCTCAATAGGGGCACGGTTTGCTTTTTCACCAGGCTGAACCTGATTTTTGCCGTTTTCATGACCTATTTCCATAACTTTATTCCCGTTATCAAAGAATTCGCTACTTTCAATCGATCACAATCAGCCACAATCAGCCAAAAACCCCTCGAATGAAATTAACCATTGTACTTCTGTTCTCTATGTTCCATCTGACCTTGTTCTCACAGGTGGTTGCAACATTTGAGAATTTCAACCTTTCCAGAGGATCACACCTGAATGATGCATCTCCTGCAACAGGTTTTATCAGTGGCTCCATTAAGTTGCCAAATGAATACAATGCGGATTTTGATTTTTGGTCCGGCTTTGCCATATCTGCCGATACAAATACTACGACACCCGGATTTCTCAACCAGTACAGCGCTTTCCCCGGGAGTGGTGCTTTAGGAACGACAGCCTATGCAGTTGGTTATATATACGATTCTGAATTTATCTATCCAATCGAAAAGGCAGCAGGTAAGCCAGTCATTGGCATGTACATCACCAATTCAACTTATGCATACCTGAGCATGCGCGATGGGGATGCCTTCGCCAAGAAGTTCGGAGGTGAGACAGGAAAAGATCCTGATTATTTCTTCCTGACCATTAAGAAATATTCCGGTGGTGCGATTTCCGATGACAGCATTAAATTCTATCTCGCGGATTACAGGTCAGCTGACCCTTCTAAAGATTATATTATCTCAGACTGGAGATATGTGGACCTGACGACACTGGGTGAAGTGGATTCGCTTGTGATGAGCCTGACATCAAGCGATGTAGGTGCTTTTGGGATGAACACACCTGCGTATGTTTGTTTTGATCAGATAAGCACTGATAACCTCCTGTCTGCATCTTCTCTTTACAATCCAGGTGATGAAATAGCAATCGGACCTAATCCGGTCAGCGAAACACTTCACATGTTTGTTCCTGTTAAAGGAGATTGTTCCATCACTAATATCCAGGGGATGAAACTATGGGGTGAAAAGCTCGATGCCGGTCATCACCAGATTTCAGTTGCGGATTTTACTCCCGGCCTCTATTTTGTCATGTGTGAAGGCAGAATTGCAGCTAAATTTTTTGTGGAGTAAGCTTCATTCTACAAATATTCATCCAGGCCGGCAAATGGCAGGCAACCCCTTGATCTCTTGAATTGATTCAGCTGGTAATTAGACCCGCTCATCCTTGTTTTCCATACAATGGTTCATTTAAGACTGAATTTCAAGGGCCATTACCTTTACTTTGTTGCCGAATCATGAGAATATTTATCCTGTTAATCAGCTTTGTACTCCTCAGACCATCTCTCTCTGCTGCGCAAAACGAAATCTTTATTGGGGACCATGGAATGGCCTCATTCGTTTCAAATGCTCCGTTGGAGATCATCAAGGCAGAATCCAATTCGTTGAAAGGGGTCATCAGCCCATCCATTAAAGGATTTGCCTTTTCTGTAAGTATTACCAGCTTTCATGGTTTCAATAGTGATATTCAGCGTACGCATTTCCTGGAAAACTATATGGAGCAAAAAAAATATCCCCAGGCTACATTTTCCGGAAAGTTCATTGAAGACATTCCTTTTGACACCCCCGGCACCTACATCGTC
>JANMVA010000329.1:0-5645 GCA_031392195.1 Saprospiraceae bacterium
GGCATTGAATTACCTCATTTCACCCAGGAACTTGATCCGGACCAGCTAGAAGCAATACCAAATGTCATCTGTCCGGGATATGATTCTTTTCAGGTTGTTGCGGGACCTCCCGTCGACTTTGAAGTAGGCTATGAATGGACCTTATTCAGCAATGGAGAATTCTACACAGAACTGCACACACCTGATCCAGAGATGTCTTTTGATTTTGATGAATTTACTCCGCCGGGACAATGGGAGGTTTGTGTCAGAGCTGTCAGTGGTTGCGATAGTACAGAAAATGTCTGTACGCCTTTCGAAGTCATATCTGATGATTTTGAGATCATGGAACTGGGAAATCAGATTTGCGGACCAGGAGATCAGCTTAGTTATCAATGGCGAGAGTGTGGTAGTGACATACTACTTTCTACGAATCAATGTTATACACAGGATGGCGCAGGTTGTTATTGCCTATCCATAACCAGCACAATAGGATGTGTCGCTACATCATGTGTTGATTTGACTGTAAGCACATCGAATGAGAATTACTTGTCCGGTATATCTGTGTATCCCAATCCGGTTTTAGGAAATTTGAATATCGGCTTAACACAGAAGATTCAACTTCCGGTCAAATGGAATTTATATGATCAGCTAGGCATCAAACATGCTTCCGGAGAAATCATCGCCACACACTATAAAATGTCATTGCCATTGGAAATACCGGCAGGATTTTATTTAATTGAATTTAAGGACTCTAATGGAAGAGTCGCGGTCAGTAAAATCATCCTGGAATAATTAAACCCAAATCAATTATTCAATTTCTGCAAACTTCTGATGATAATTTGAAGCTCAATTTAATTTTTGCAGACCAGCTTCTGTATCTCCTTTGCATCCATCTTTTCTGAATTGACCAATACACGGTTTATACCCTCGTTTGGTTGCCAGGTTTCCTTAAGGCCATCCGAACCTTCACCACTGCAACAACCACTACCAAGTGGAACCTTCCAATGATATACAATTAAATCTCCCTCTTCCGGATAGGCACATAATTTATACGTTGCATCTAAAGAAGACATAGGAGTTAATTTTTTTGTGCAGCTCAGAAGAAGAACAAATACTGCAAATAGAGTAAGCGTAAAAATCACTTTCATCGTCTAAATCTTTATAAGTATTAAATAAATAACATTCCATCACCCCATCACAATATCACTCAATAACTAATAACTCCATGCTTCGACTTGCTAAAACTCTTCCTGGGGCTATGGTTCGACTTGCTTTACTCAACCTTATGTTACAGCTCACCAACCGCAGCTCACCAACCATCATTAAATAACTACATCACGCCATCACTCCATCACTCCATAGTTTACTGCGTCAACTTCTCTTCAAGTTTTAGCTTCGAAACCTCCTCCCCAATTAAATCCCCCAATCTCAATCCTTCTTCACAATCCATCCTCCAATGCACCCCGAGAAAAATCCTGGACAAAGCATTTTCCCTGGCCATCTCATCAAATGATTTAAACTTTCGTGGCTTTGCATCAAATTCTTCAAGCTCCTTATGACTCCGATCGATCATGTGGTATTTCTCTCCGTATAAATCTGTCAGGACTATGGCGGCCGCTGCGCCCATCATCGAATGACCGGAAGGATAAGAAGGAAATGAGGGAGAAGGCGAATAAGACCTCCAGTCCTTAGATAAATTACGTTTGATAAATGATTCGGGCCTTTCCATGTTATATTCATACTTCGAATACCAACAAGCAACAATCGCATCCGACAGTGCGAATCCAACTTTAAGGTAAGTTTCCAATGTTTTTTCAATGGTTGGCTTTTCTTTTTCAATGACCTGATTAGCTATCGACAGCCAATGCCCGGCGGGTGAAAAAGTAAGTCCCGGCCTGTCATCATTCCAGAATTTAGCGATCCATTCATTTTCTGCTGTCAGTGGTTGACTTAAAGTCAGAATCTCAACAGCCTGCTTGTGATATACATCATTAGCACTCGTTGAATATGGGGGCAAAGGATTTGCTAAATAGTTTTCAGTCTGAATGATAAAGGGCCTCACCTTTCCCCAATAAGGCAATAAAGGTGGCATCGGAAAATCCTGTGAACTAGCCCATAAACCATTGCCAGCGGGTGCTACATAATTCCGGTCATAATTGTGATGATTTGCGCGGTAACCAAGGCTGTCGGTAGAAGACCACTCAAACACTGCCCTGGCAACTTTCTCTCCGTATTCCTTAGAAGTATTGTAAGTCGTGGTTTCAATGTTCTCCTGCAAAAGCTCTTCCCATTTCTGCATGATCATCTTTTGCCTGGCCCTCGTCATTTCAGGGGCAGATAAAAAGAAACGACCAATGATCGAATGATAACATGCATTTAGTGCTGCTGCAATGTCAAAAACATCAGCAGCCGGAGGATCCGGCAACTGTAATCCGGGATATAAGCTACTCATCGAAAGAAAATCACCGGCCAATCCCGGCAACCCTGCTTCATATGCGGCAAGTCCTACATAACCATATGCTCTTGCCGCCACCGGTCCCCGATATCCCTCCGTCTCAATCTCAGCATTCAGGATAAACTTATTCCATTCGATGGCTATCTGAACGGACTTCTCCATTTTTTTGCGGTCTTGAAAACATGCATAAAATATCAAAGCTGTTACAGCTGCAATCGCTATCGCAGCAAAGACATTCCGTCGTCTGAGTATATGCCTGTTCATTCTTTGCAATTCTTGCTATGCGATTTTTTCAGCCTGCCCATTCATCATGTGTGAAGGGAACCTCAATATAAAAGTAGTACCTCCATCCAGCTTGCTGATAATTTTTAATTCTATATGATGCAACTTGATAATGCTATCGACCAGTGTCAGTCCAATACCTGATCCCTTAATCGATGATGTCTTTGCGCTCCGATAAAAAGCTTCAAACACCATTGGCAATTCATCTTCGGGGATTCCGGGGCCTCTGTCTTTGATTTCTACAACAGCTGAATCTCCCTCCGGAAATGCGAGACTTACTTTGACATCCTTATCCGGGCTGAACTTACACCCATTATCCATCAGGTTGACCAGTGCAGTTTTCAATAACTGTTCATTAGCCTTTATATAAAGATATTCCTCTTCTTCAGGCAAACTGAGGATCTCGAAATTAATCGTGTACTCCGGGTGATTCTTGATCAGGGTGGCTTTGGATTGCCAGATCATCTCATCGATCCGGCACGGCTGAAGCTGGATCGTCGCGCCATCCGAATTAATCCGCGCCATCTGCATCAACTTATCCGCGACATCATTTAGTTCCTTCGCATCGGCCAACACTGAACCGAGTGTGCTTTGATATTCGTCCCGGTTTCGTTCTTTATCCAATGTCACTTCAACCTGGGATATAATGACATTGAGCGGATTTTTTAATTCATGTGATATATTGGATAAAAACATTTTCTGTATCCGGAATGCATGTTGTATTCTATCCAGTAGTTTATTGAATGTGATTACAAGCCTCGAGAGTTCATCGTGCTGATTGGATGTCACAAGCCTGTGACTCATGTCGGTCGGTAATAATGCATCCACTTCGTTCATGATATTGCTGACAGGGGAAAGTGCCTGTCTCGCAAAGAACCACCCACCAATGGCCACCAAGGTGATCGCTATCAGGAATACGAGCAAAAGAATACGCGTGAGATTATCGAGATGTATCTGATCAAAAACCGATTCCGCAATCACAATAAAGGATTCACCGAGTCTGTTTGTAAAAATCAGTCCCAGTGCTTTTTGATTACCGGTCTCAAAACGGCACTCACCCATCTCTCCGATCTCCGTAAGTTTGGAAAACTCTATGTTGTTGGGTGCCGGATTAAACGTATACAACCGGGTGCCATCCAGGCTGTAGATTGAAACATTTTCAGGATAATTCCCCGCAAGTTCCCCAGAGTTCTGCACAGGCATCTGGACTTCAAATTCCAGCTCATCGGTTTTCTTGCCGGCCACCATTTCAGCGATGATCAAAGCTTTCGATCTCAGGTTATCATAAAACTCATCCTGGAGATTCTTCTTAAACTGGAAATGGACATAGAAAAAAGAAGCCAGGAGGATGCCTGCGGCAATGAGGATAAATTGAAAAGTTAACCGAAAACGAATCTGCATACCAAAACCTCTGAGTTCAGGTCATCCGCCAATAACAAGCTTATGATCAGAAGACAAATTTACACAGGAGTTAATGAAGAACCTGTTGAAACCTAAATAGTACGGTTTCCGGCTATTTCCAGGCAGGTTTGTTATAAAAGGAAACATAGGCTTCACCATCCAGGACGATCATCGGATCATTGACATTTTTCGGATGGTTCTTCTTTTCCAGCATATATGAGCCTTGTCCTTGTGTCAGTGAATTGTAATAGATCCGGTCTTCTTTCACATACCAGGTGCCCCTGTCTGAATTCTGTGAATTTGTGCCACCCGCAAGACCGGGTGTGTTGACGCTTCGTGAGGTTTCAGCAGAATACGAATAAGTGCCATCACCATTCAAGACAATGCATGCAGTCGAACTGCTCGAACTACTTCCATAGACATTACTCACATCGACATAACACCATTTGCCCACAAGCTCTGGATCAATTGTTCCTTCACTGATGTCTTGTTGTTTATTAATTTGTGCCGCACCCGGTGCATCACGGAGATAGGATATCGACTCACCATTGTTATTCGTCAATGTCATTCTGTCATTATTGATCGCATATCCGAATGTCAATTCTCCATAGGGGCTGCTGACAGTGACTTTGTCGGCAGTGAATTTGTAAGGAAAACTCTGGCCAAGGTGCTGAACCATTCCGTTTGGTAAAAACTCCATCGTTTCAGCATTGCCGGACCAGGCACCGATAATCGAATTGGATTTCTGATGCTCTACCTGGTCCGTATAATTTACTGAAGGTGAGGTCGCTGAATTGTCAATTGCTGATGCATGCCCGGCACTCAGGGAACGCTTGAAACTGACACTGCCTTCGATATCACCTCCGGATAGAGTAAGGGTATTATTCTGCAACAGGTATTGATACGTAATCGACACTCCTTCCTGGGTCATCGTAATTTTATTGCCTTCAGATTTATAATCAAACATGACACCGTCAAATTCACCTGATCCGCCGGGATCGAGCATGAGTGTCATCTGATACCCAAAATCATTATTCAACCAGACTCCATGAATACCGGATCCTGTAGACGCCTGAGCTTTAGTACCTATCTGTGCATTTAACGAAATGCCACAGGCAAGAGCCAAAAAAACAATCATCATTTGCTTGACCATCTGAAAGAATTTATACGCACAAAAATAGAAATACCAAAAGGTAACTTATACCCTTTTCATTGTAGTACCCAGGACAAGTAATAAAAACCCAATGACCAGCATTTCATAGCTATACTGCGACAATGACTCTACCTGGTAATAATGCAGGATGATTCCCAACACTCCTAAAAGAACAGCGATGATCCAAAGGGTGCGGTTTGGAGCGCTTGGTAAAAAAGGTCTGTTAGCCATGATATATAGATTTAAACAAGTTGACTGAGAGAAGAATCAATACAAAAGAATAGGGAGCTCATGTTGCCTGCTGCCGTCTTGAGCACTTGATTCAAAGAGAACAAGGTGCAATGTAGTATTTGGATCTTGCTTCGGTGCCGTGAC
>JANMVA010000368.1:0-2527 GCA_031392195.1 Saprospiraceae bacterium
CCATTCTCTTTCAGCATCAGATTAAACAAACCCGGTGCTAACCTATCAACATTTATATTCTGATGATGGAAAAAGGAGGACTGTCGTATCACTTTACCTAATTGATCAATGATCTCATATGTGTCGATGCGATGAAGGTCACTTTCAGAGACTGTCAATGTAAGTTTATCATTTGTGGGATTTGGATAGATCTTGAAATCAATGTCATTACTGACTTCATTTGTAGCTATTGTCATTGACAAAGGTTTAGTCGACCTGAAAATATTTTGGTTGTTTACGATCACATACAGATGTTCATTTTGGGCCACGATAAAATTTCTATGTCCTTCCTCTGGTAAACCTATCAACAATTTTCGCTCTGAAAAAGAAGCACCATCAAAAATATAATAGTCGTTTTCGCCTATAGCAAACAGTTCATTACCTGAGGGGGCAAGAGTATAATAATCAAGTGATGAAAACCTGCCTAAAAATTCCGTCTCTTCGCCAAACTGGGCTCGAAAAAGCCCTATGGGCATGGAATGAGGGTATTCGCCATGCCGGAAATATACCGTCCCATCCTCCAGCATTGAAGAACCATTGCCAAGAATGCTTTGGAAACCTCCCAGGTATTGGGTTGTAATTTCGTTTGTAGAAATATTGATCCTGGAAAATTTGTAATTAGATCCGAAAGTCGCTACAAGAATATAGCCATCAAGTAATTTAATATGCGGATCACCATATTCAAGGGACACATTTGTCTGGAACCAATCCTGTCCGTAATTTAAGGTATAATATCCCTCCTCAACCACATCAAAAACAAAAAGCACACCATCATCAAGCACTTCCATCAACTGAACCCCATACAACTGCAAATTCTGGTGAAGCGGGATCGTCATATAACTTTCCCCATTGTCAGCAGAGTAAATAATATCCGTTGTCCGGTTAATATACACCTCTCCTCCTGGTGAATATTGTACCTGATAATACAGACCGCCGATCGAGTCTGATTCTACCCACTCCTCATCCGCTTCCTTTTTACTAAACATATTATTTAATGTCAGCGAATATTGATCTCCACCGATGGATTCATCTATATCCCTCACGTGTGCACTTGGGAAATCAAGAAAATATTCCTCCGTTGCTCCATTTGCCTCAACTGTAAAAAAGTCCTCGTCTGTATTATACACAATAATGTCTCCATCGTGACTAAACCAGATTTGGAATTTTGAACCGATCAGGTCACTGGCAGCATAGAATTGCCATGCAAAATTGCATCCACTGGTTTTATATACCGTGTCTTCATTTCGAATATAGTAATTGCCCCCTTCAGACAGGAGGGTTGAATAATAGTTAAACTGGGGAAGAATGTCAACAGTCGATCCTGATTGATAAAGGAGACCCTCATCCTGAACCAGATAATAATTATCATCATCATTGAAAAGGATCTGACCGCAATTATTATATGTTATCGTTGGAACACCTAGCGACATGGATTTAGACAGAATCCGATTTCCGCTTTCATTGTATATGGACAATTTATCAGATGCTCCTGCAGTATGATAAATAACAAAATGGTGATCAATCTTCCAGAGTTGCACTGTAGTGTGGCTAAAGATGCCAGTATCAAGGACAAACATGGTACTGAATGATTGGCCTTTGTCCAGACTAAACTCAAATGTGGTATTATTATACATGAATAATGTATCGTCTTTGATAAAGCTGACTTTTACAACTTCTCCTCCCCCCGCATCCATTGTATGATAAAATCCATTCCGCCGAATCAAATGTGTGTTGTCTTCAGTTTTCAGAAGCGGCGTCCCGTCACTAAAAAACTGTATACCATTTAGTTGATGGTCTACGGGCAAAGGGACCTTATTCCATTCAATACCATTGATCGAGGTATAGATACTGTTTTTGTCATTACTTGCCTGGACAAAATATTCACCGCTAGGTGATTTCCTGACTGCACCAATACTAAAATCATTGGGACTCGATACGTGCTCAAAATGGATCTGGCTATCAGACAGGAATGGAAGGCAGAGAAATAATGGGAGGAAAAATGCTTTCATAAGGACGGAGTTCTTCTGCTTTCAATGATTCAATAGAGAAAATCAAAATGAATATGAAAAATAGTTTTATTGAGTTAGCCTACGATTGCAATTCTCAAATTTTTCAACTCCTTCGCCGGTTGCTGAGCTGTTGCACATGGATGAGAATAGCAAGTCGAAGTACAGCCTTCGCCTTCGCCTCCGCCTTAGCCTTTTTTATTCGTTGCCAGTTATGTGGGTTTATCCGATGTATTTCTGATCAGGCTGATCCCGGCAAAAAAGAAAATAGCACCTAAGATTCCGGCAAACAAAATAGCTCTGAAATTTTTAGCTCCTGAAGGGGCGTTCATGAAAACTACGCCGGCATAAATAAGACCGATGATTCCTAAAAGGGTTAACACTATTCCCAGGATGCGTTTTTCCATTTTTTCTTTACAAGGTACGATAGTTTTATTTGGTGATCGGGTGATGAGTCGTGAGCCGTGAGCCGTGAATCGTGA
>JANMVA010000486.1:0-2688 GCA_031392195.1 Saprospiraceae bacterium
TGTGTCTCATTTCCAAAAAGCCTGACCAGTTCAAAGTTGACAAGGGCGCGAAGAAAACGTGCTTCACCTTCCACTCGTTCTTTTTCTGCAACATCTTCAATCACGTTGAGGTGATCTAATATGAGATTTGATTGGTTAACAACTTTATAGGTATTGTTCCAAAGCTCGCCGATCAGGAAATTAATCGCCAGCATATTTTTTGTCAATGCTTCGCGGGGTTCGTAGAAGGTGCCATTCCAGGAGACTTCATCTTCAGCGCCTAACAAATCTGAAAACACCTGTATATAGCCACCATGTGAATACCCAATGCCATCAAGCTCGTAGGTGCCGATTAGCAATTTCTGAATGCTTTCCGGACTGGTAAGTGCTTTTTCATCTGATATGGACAATGTAGGTTCGACATTCAGTTGTTCTTCACATGAGGTGAATAGAACAGATACCATGAATGCGAAGAGAAATATGTTTTTATGTTTCATGACGTATGATATTTTTGGGAAAAATTTAGAATGTAAGGTTGATGCCCATGGAAATTACTTTGGATTGCGGCGCGGAATAAAAATTCCACCCATAATTAAATCCATAGCTTCCGAAGTCCGCCCTGGCCTCCGGATCATAGCCAGTGTATTTTGTAGAAGTCAACAGGTTAACACCAGACAGGTATATTTTCGCCTCGCCGATCTTTATTTTCTGCAGGAGAGAATTTGGCAGATCATAACTGAGCATGACATTCCGCAAACGGATGAAATCTGCTTTTTGCAAATAACGTGTGGATGCGGCTGTACCGTTCTGTCCATACAGTCTTGCCTGAGGTACCAATGTGATATCACCTTCATTCTGCCAGCGATCCAGCTGATCCCTTGTTTGATTATCAAAATAGTCTGCACTTGATGATTGGTATAATCCACCACCATTATAAATGCTTGCTCCCCACTCTCCAACAAATGTAAAACTGAATGCAATGCCACTGACCGATATCTCATTCGTCAGACCTGAAATCCATGTAGGTTGTGTGTGTCCTGCTATAACACGATTTGCTTCTTCGTAAAGGTTTGTAGTTTCAGAACCAATTCCATCCTTGAAGTATAATGCATCTCCATTGGCCGGATCTGCACCAGCAAATTCCACCAGATAAAATGAATGCACTGATTCACCCACACGATTAATAGTTTCAGTGGTGATGATATCTGCATTGTCATTTGGTAGCGATTTTATTTTATTATTGTTTTTGGCCACATTCATATTCGTCGTCCACCTGATATTCTGTGACCGGATGTTATTAGTGGTTACAACTAATTCCAAACCGTTATTTTCCAGCTCGCCAATATTCCTGTTGAATTGAGTCTGACCGGAACTGCCAGGTAATGGCACATTAAAGAGCAGGCCTTCAGTGATTTTAGAATAGACGTCAAACTCGGCTGAGATGATATCATTGAAAAGTCCGATTTCTACTCCCAGGTCGAGTTGCTGACTTTTTTCCCATGTAAGATTATTGTTACCAGGTTGTGTCAATTTAATTCCGGATATTTTATTGTACGAGACACCATTATACAAAGTGCGGGAAGCATAATTTCCGATATCCGAATTCCCTAACTGACCAAAAGAGCCCCGGATCTTAAGAAAGGAAAAAGTTGGATTGTCATGAAGGAATGATTCTTCACTAATGATCCATCCCAATGATACAGCAGGAAAGAGACCATACCGTTCATTGATTCCAAAACGGGATGATCCATCTCTTCTCAGACTTGCTTTGAGAAAATATTTTTCGTTCAGGCTAAAGGATGCGCGGGCAAAATAGGAGAGGAAATTATATGTTTCTTCTGCTCCAGTCCCATTTGTAATTTCAGCAGCACTTGACAGGCTCTGAAAGTCATCCGAGGGGAATTGGGTACCTGTAACACTATTGAACACCCGCTCTGAATTATTAAATTCCTGACCTGCTACGATTGTAAAATCAAGCGATTCAGACAACCTGTGATCATACGTGAGGTAATTAGACCAGATGTAGTTTTCTGAAGTTCCATTGGAATTGAATAAATATCCATTGGTGGACATAAAGGGTGTCTGTATGCCGCGATATTGATTTTCGGTCTGGTCACTCAGATCATACCCCAGTTCCGAATTAAACGTGAGGTTTTTAATAAATTCATATTCCACAAAAAGTTTGCCGGTCACCCGCCTAACCTGTGTGGTATAATTAGCGAATTTATCTTCCAGCAGGAAATTAGGATACAGTGTGTTGGCATTGATGGTCCCATCATCGTTAAAGACAGGAGAAAGTGGAGATTGTCCAATGGCCTCGAGAGGTGAAACGAAGGAATTATCGTTATCAACCCGCTCAATGCTGGTTTTAGAAATACCGAGATTCATACCAGCGCCCAACTTATCATTCAATTGATGTCTGAGATTGATTCTTGCACTGAGACGTTGGAGGTCATTTCCCACCATGATACCTTTTGTTTTATTCATGGCACCTCCGACGAAATATTGAGTTTTCAGATCACCACCTGAAAATGAGAGATCGACATCAGATTGATTACCATCCCGAAAGGCAATATCGTTCCAGTCTGTATCTACGGCATTATTTCTCCAGTCCGTTCCGTTGGACAGGAAATCAAATACGCCTTCAATTTCTGCTGTACCATCATCTACACCAAAGGAATTAATCGCAGCTTCGGTAAATAGCTCTTT
>JANMVA010000534.1:0-3789 GCA_031392195.1 Saprospiraceae bacterium
AGATAGTGCAGAGATCTTTGCAACCATCAGCAATACGTGTGGCAACTACTCTGATACCATTGTCTTAAGATTATTACCTGAAGTTCCATTACTTGAACTGGGTCCTGATCAGACAATTTGTCCCGGTGAAACAATCACAATAAGTCCCGGCATTCCCGATGTCAGCTACCTATGGTCTGACGGATCAACCGGTAGCATTTATAATGTCGTTCAGGAAGAAACTGTAGGCTTAACAATTTTTAATGCATGTGGCGCATCGAATGACTTATTAGTGATCACTGAAAGTACAGATGGACCTCAATTAGAATTGGGTCCTGACCTCAACGCTTGTGCGGGTGAAACAGTTACCATTCTTTCCAACATATCAGGAGTTGATTATTTATGGCAGGATGGTACTACATCTGAAAACTATATAGCAACTTTTTCAGGAACATATATTCTTACAGTAAGCAACTTGTGTGGCTCTGATGTCGATTCAGTTGATGTAGCGATCAGTGGCCTCCCACCCTTCCCTTACTTGGGCGATGATACATTAATCTGTGAAGGCAATACTTTGGTTTTGGATGCCAATACTATTTCCGGTGATACTTATCTATGGCATGATGGGTCATCAGAAAAGTACTTTGTAGTAACACAAACTGGTATTTATTCAGTCAGTGTTACAAATGAGTGTGGCGAAGGAGAGGATAGTGTTGAGATTACTTTCATCGATCTTCCGGAAGCCTTTGATTTAGGTCCTGATACAACCTTGTGTGATGGAGAAACAGTGACGTTAGAGGGGCCGGTGACTACTTATAATTTCGAATGGCAGGATGGATCCACAGATCAGACTTACCTGGTCACTCAGCCAGGTGTTTATTCGGTTACCGTTACAAACACATGTGGTGAAGCTGATAATAATGTAGAAGTTTCATTCATTGATGCGCCGGCCGGCTTTGAACTTGGTCCGGACACAATCATTTGCCCGGGTGAAACTGTAACATTGATCGCACCTGTAACTGATGATGATAAATTATGGCAGGACGGAAGCACTGACCCTCAATTGATCGCCCAAAGTGCTTCTGTTTATCGCCTGACTATTTCTAATCAATGCGGAGTGCAAACGGATAGTTTACAAATTACTTTTGATGAGCTTGTGGCGGAAGTAGATCTGGGTGACGATGCTGAATGGTGTGATGATGATGAAATCATTCTCGATGCGACACAATCCATTCCCGTGACATATCAGTGGACAACAGGGGCCACCACTCCATTGATTACGGTAAATGGGCCTGGTATTTATGGGGTTGAAGTTTCAACTCATTGCGCAACCGTTGTTGACGATGTCGTAATCTCGTTGCTGGCAGGTTGTGGCCATGATGAAATATTTGTTCCGAATGTTTTTTCACCCAATGGTGACCAGGCAAATGAAGTGTTTACCATTTTTACAGGGCCGGATATCATTATTCATTCATCACAGGGAAGCATTTTTGACCGATGGGGAGATCTTGTTTTTGCATCAGGAGATATTCCATTTACGTGGAATGGAGACTTTGGTAATGCAAAGGCACAATCCGGGGTTTATGTTTATGTTATTTCGCTAAAATATTCTGTTGCTGGCAAAGAATATACCACCTTGCTGAATGGAAATGTCACTCTGATCCGATAACACTCCAAATTATTTGATCACCATGATCTTGTGCACTGATCTTTGGCCATCCGAATTGTGGGTAAGCTCAAAGATGTATAAACCCTGAATCAATAAAGAAATATCTATCGTGCTATTTATTTCATACTGAGTGGATATCAACGTACCGGTTTTATCAAATACTTTAAGTGAATAGTCGGTATTATTTTTTCCCCGAAGGGTAATCAAACCAGAAGTTGGATTCGGATATAACGTTATCCCGGAGAGATTCACTTCGATGATGCCAGTGATTAAATCATTTCCATCACAATCCTCATCCACCCCATTATCGGGAAACTCGATTGCTCCGGGGAATATTTCAGCAGAACCATCATTACAATCATCAGCAAGTCCGAAACCATCCATGTCGATATCATCATCCGGTGTTTCCGGATCACAATCATCATCGATTCCGTTATAGACTGTCTCAGCCTCACCGGGATTGACATCTTCATTTTCATCATTGCAATCATCCGGCCAGAGGTAACCATCCTCATCAACATCATCAGTTGTACAATTTACGATCGTACTCTCATCAAATGTCTTTTTTGTTTTACCGGTTGCCGAAGAACCAAGAGGCTCACCACCGATAGCATAAGATTGGGTTGGAGAGTAGGCTGTAATTCTTCTCAAAGGTTCTTTTCCACAATTACTAATGGTGAATGTTTTCATTCCATCAGCTGTATAATGCACCAGTTCGTTTTCATCAATGAGCCATCCATGATCCTGATCGAAGAAGGAAAATTCCCTGACTTCAAATGGCAAAGGAATTTGTTCCCAATTGATACCACCATCACTGGTGACCGACATTCCATATCCGGCCCTGAATCCATATCCATGGAGCGAATCGAAAAAATGCCAGCTCCGCACAAAAATTGGAAGATTAATCTTTTCCCAGGTCAATCCATTATCCCGTGACTTGACCAGGTGATAAGTGCCATTGGGCTGCAGACCTGTAAATGATCTGCCAATCAGCAAGGAGTCGTGCATAAACTGGAAATTGTACAGTTGGAATCCACCCGTATAGTCAATTTGTTCCCAGGAATTTCCAAAGTCAAAAGAGCGGAAATATTCCCACTGTCCTACGGCCCATGCCCTTCCGGATGGTTCCGCCTCTACTCTTAGCATAAAATAGGATCCCGGGACTTTTTCTTCCCATGTCAGTCCGCCATCATTCGTAACAAGAATTGCTTTTTGATCTGACTGAGCACCGTAGTGACCACAAAGAATTATCCCTCGCAACTCGTCAAACATTTCCATTGCGTAGATAAAACGATCAACACCTGCGGGCGCCTGGGGTATTTCCAACTTCACCCAGGTCAATCCATCAATTGTTGTTTTATAAAGATTGGTCCGGTAATAAATGAACTCCAGCGAATCTGAAAACCGGTACACAGAGAGATTGAAAAAAGTATCTACGGTATAATTTGTTTTCCATGGCTCGCCAATACAGATCGGAATATTCAGGACCTGTTCAATACTTTCCTGAATACAATCATTTAGTATTGTCAGTTTCACCTGGTAACAACCGGCTGAATCATATTCATGAGTAGGATTGACAGCGCCGGATGTTTGTGTATCTCCAAAATCCCATGAATACGAATTGGCAAATAGTGTCTCATTGATAAATCGAACCTTAAATCCCTGAATTTCTACATTGACTGAGACCCTGGGAACCAGACAGCTATATAAATCACAATTTTGCAACTCCTGGATATCCTGCCACAGAATGGTATCGCCTGATTTGGCACACACAAATCTGTCATATCCTTCAAAATCACCAAATATTGGAACTAAACCGAACATCACATCCCCAAGGCCTTCAATCCAGGAAGTCTCGCCTCCGGAAGGACGTAACAGGCTGTACATTTTTCTAGGATCTCCATTGAGCAGCGTGACATCACTTTTGGCCATCAGCACATATCCTTCATACACCCCTTCTATTATCGTATCACCAACCTCAAGTCCAAAATCATACAACAAGGTTTTTTCACAATTGCCTTCGTGTAATAAATAAACTTTTTTGTCCTCAATAACCAAATATTGATCCATGCGATCCTGATTATTACTGACATACTTAAGCGCTTGCTGACCACACACAGTGGCAGTATCAAAAAATGTAA
>JANMVA010000612.1:0-3296 GCA_031392195.1 Saprospiraceae bacterium
CTTTCAACGATTGTGGGATCTTCCGGGAGCGACTCCGAAAACATCCTTTAATGCTGTTGATACGATTCTCTATACGGATGCGGGTGAGTTTACGATAACCTTGTTTGTTTCCAGTGCAGGTGGTGGTGGCACTACTTCTGCTTCACAGCAGATTACTATTTTAAAAGATGCGCCTTTGCCTTGTACACCGAAACTTGAATTATTAACCGGCGGATGTGGAGCAAATGGAAAATGCTGGACATTCACGAATGCAGGTGGTGCAGTGAAAGTAGGTCCAACCTATGGTGATTTCTCCTGGTATACTTCACCTCAAGACGGATTGCAGGCTGCACAGTATGATGATCAGTATTGTTTCACCTTCGAGGGATCGCAGTTTGAAAACAGGAATAACGGGCAAACAGTCAATCCATGGAACGGCTATATGCCGGAAAATCTTAATCCCGGTATCAGTGAGTTTATTTTCCTGGAAGGCACAGGAACGGAGGGGCGCGATCAGATCATCATTCCTGATGATCAGTTTATGGGCGTATGGGATATGGATAATGTCATGGATGTGATCAGATTGACTGAAGAGGAACTCGTCGTTGCTGCTCGCATACGCGCACAAGATGGTACACCGGCTGCTGAGGGATGGTTTGAATTGACATTTATAGCGCTCTAGCATTCATTTGCATCTACTACATGAAAAAATATAAAAGCATATTTCTCCTTTTGATCTGGTGTGCGCTTTCGTTTATCACCTGGACTGCTTGTACGATGGTCACTTCGCAGGAAATGAAATTAGTCTGGTCAGATGAATTTGATCAGAATGGTTTGCCTGACCCGGCGAAATGGGGATACGATGCTGGTGATGGTTGCCCGGATTTATGCGGGTGGGGTAATAATGAATTGCAATTTTATACAACTGCAAAACAGGAGAATGCAAGAGTTGAAGACGGTCACCTGATCATCGAAGCGCATCAGGCGAAAACTGGTCCGAGAGATTATTCTTCTGCACGTCTTGTCAGTAAAAAGAAAGGTGACTGGACGTATGGAAAAGTATTGGTTCGTGCAAAGCTTCCTGCAGGCAAAGGCGTATGGCCCGCTATCTGGATGTTGCCGACCGATTGGGAGTATGGAGGCTGGCCCGCAAGTGGCGAGATCGATATTATGGAATTTGTAGGCTATCAAGCTGACAGCTTGTTTGGTTCAATCCATACAAAGAGTTTCAATCATACGGCTGGCACACAAGTAACGAAAGGGATATATTCCAATACACTGAGCACAGCTTTTCATGAATATAGTATTGAATGGGACAAGGATAAAATTGATTTCCTTTTTGATGGTCAGATCTTTCAGACCTTTACCAACAGAAAGCAAGGCAGTGATGCATGGCCGTTTGATAAAGATTTCCATCTGATCATGAATATTGCAGTTGGAGGGAATTGGGGAGGTAAGTATGGTGTTGATACTTCCATCTGGCCTCAGCGGATGATCGTGGATTATGTGCGGGTTTATCAGTTGTCCGGTTCTTAATGACTTGGGTCAAAATTTTTAATCAAAAGAAAAAAAGTAAAGAATGATAAATTTCCTGAAGGTCTTAGCTTGTTTGACAGGCATCACTTTTCTGTCTGCAGGATGCAAAGATGATAATGATGGGTCAGCACCTCTGTTGAATCTTCCGAAAATTGAAGTCGAAGATGTCACTGTGCAGGAATCGGATGAGGATCAGACTATCCAGTTGGAAATCAATCTGACCGGAGATAATCCGACAAATGCGATAATTTCATTTGCAGCCGTTTCCGGTACAGCCGAATCACCCGATGATTATAAATTGCTGACCACTGAACGATTATTGTTTGCTGCGGGCGAAACAACAAAAACGATTGAAATAAAAATCACAGCTGATGAGGGCAAGGAACCGGTGGAGGAATTTCAGATCAGATTTTACAATCCACTGAATGTCGCTATCGAAAAAGATGTGATCAATGTCACGATCCAGGATGATGATGATAATGTAGCAGGGCTTGCGATCCCATCAGGTGGTGCCACGTCACCGGAAACTTATGAAGGATATAATCTTGTCTGGCGCGATGAGTTTTCCGGAGAATCATTGAATACAACTGACTGGACATATGAGATTGGAGATGGATGCCCGAACAATTGCGGATGGGGCAATAATGAACTTGAATATTACCGTGAAGAGAATACATCCATCGTGAATGGCCACCTGGTCATCACAGCGAAGAAACAAAACTTTGGAACACATGAATACACTTCTTCGCGTTTAGTGACGAAGGGAAAGCAGCAGTTCAAATTCGGAAGGATTGATATCAGGGCTGCGTTGCCGGAAGGAAAAGGGATATGGCCGGCATTGTGGATGCTGGGTTCCAATATCGATGCGGTTGGTTGGCCTGCGTCTGGTGAGATTGATATCATGGAGATGACCGGTGATGTACCGAATAGAGTAGTCGGTACAGTACATTATGGCGCTAATCTGGCGCAGCATGATTACAATAGTGTTTCGAAGTTTGTCGACGCAGGTGACAGTTACCAGGAAAAATTTCATGTCTATTCGATTAACTGGGAAAACAACCTCATCCAGTTTTTGATCGATGATGAAGTGTACCATACAGTGACGCCGGCAGATCTGCATGGACAGCCGTATCCGTTCAACAAGCATTTCTTTTTCATCATGAATGTGGCTGTTGGCGGTGCATGGCCCGGTAATCCGGATACATCCACCAAATTTCCACAGTACCTGATCGTGGATTATGTCAGGGTGTTTCAGAAATAAACAGGAACAAAGGATCAAAGGATGAAAGGATCAATGGATGAAAGGATCAAGGGATCATACTTCGACTTGCTTTCGCGCTGTTCATTTGCTATGGTTCGACTTGATACCTAAGATGCTGCAATAGCATCATTAATTTTGCCAAATAGTTTTTCGGTTTTAGCGGAAATTTTTGATTTGATTTTTTCAGATTCCTGTATTTCGGTTGACGTAATTTCCTCTTTCTTCAATGCTTTGTTCAGATGCCGTATGATCACTTCACCATCATGCCAGTTTCCCAACAGGTCAGGTAAGGTCTCCTCCTTTGGAAAAGGCTTAAATTTTTTCTCCAGCTTCAGGCTCTTCTTATTGTATTCAAATTGTTTTAATTCTATCCGGAGGTCATGGGCATGCGAAGCCTTCAATGTTTTTTGATTAAATACTATTTTAATTTTTTTCCAACGTTCCTTCATGTATCGAATGACGACTTTTTTGTCAATCTTTTCCAACACGGCATCCACTTCTTTGTATGCTTTCTTAAGCC
>JANMVA010000647.1:0-5179 GCA_031392195.1 Saprospiraceae bacterium
TCCACATCCGGCTTTTTCATCCGGTTGAGGAACTGGCGGGCATAGGAACTTAAGCTTTCTACATAGCGGCGCTGGCCTTCTGCGTAGAGGGTGTCCATGATCAGGGAGGACTTTCCTGAGCCTGACAGACCGGTGACAACAACCAGTTTATTCTTGGGGATGACGACATTGACATTCCTCAGGTTATTGCTGCGGGCACCAATAATCTCAATTTGTTTAATCGGTTTTGAAGGAATGGGATCGGTTTTAGGAATCGATTTTGTCTTTCCCTGCATATTGTTTTTGTTTGGCGCAGTTTTTGTAGAATTACCAGTAACAGGCTTTCTTGTCGATTAGTTGCCAGGCAGCAAAATCGCTAAGAGGCTCGTTAAGTTCATGTTAAAGGATTCATTCTGCGAAAAATAATTTTGTACAAAGAAAGGAATTCCATTAGCTTAGCAGGGAATTTAAGTATTCGTCCAAATTTTAAGTTAGCCTATAGCACTACTCTACACAGTTTTTTAAGACAAGGGATCTTCGCTTAGACCCGCCTTATTGATAACTCTAAAACGTGTAGTATGCAAGTGCAATCTCTCAATGACCAACAACTTATTGATTTCTACCTGGCCGGAGACGAATCCGCATTTTCCACACTTCTACATCGCCACAAGGCAAAAATTTATTCCTCCATCTACATGTTCACCAAAGACCGTGAACTGGCCGATGACCTTTTCCAGGATGTCTTTATCAAGATCATAGACACCCTTCGCAAAGGAAAATATAACCACGAAGGCAAATTTCTCCAGTGGGCATTGAGGATCTCTTATAATATGTGCGTAGACCAATTCAGAAGGTCCAAGCGACGCACCAAAGTATCAGCTACTGAAACATTCGACATTTTCGATGTCCTCGAAAGTGATGATCCGAATCGCGAGATGAGCATGATCCGTGATCAAACGCATGACCGCGTTCGAACACTCGTGGATATGCTTCCTTCAGAACAACGTGAAGTCGTGATCCTGCGTCATTATGCAGACATGTCTTTCAAAGAAATAGCATGTTTGACTGATGTAAGCATCAATACTGCACTCGGAAGGATGCGCTATGCGCTGATCAATATCCGTAAACTGATTGAAGAGAAGGAATTAGTAATCTGATGATCGATTAAGGTGCAAGCCTTTCTCTTTTCCAGTCTTCCCTTTTTAATTTGGAATAACAGATCCGGTCATGCATCCGATCCGATCGTCCTTGCCAGAATTCAATTTTTGATGGTATGACTAGATATCCACCCCATTGCTCAGGACAGGGTAAAGGGTCAACATTTTCAAACTGCTCTGCAATTTTATTAGCTGCTGCTTCCAAAAATTTTCGATCTGGTATTACTACACTTTGCGGTGATGCCCACGCTCCAATTTGACTTCCACGAGGCCTGGATTGAAAATAATTTTGGGATTGCTCAGTGGATACTTTTTCAACTACCCCTTCGATGCGCACCTGTCTTTCTATTTCTTTCCATAAAAAAACCAAAGCGACATGTGGATTCTCTTCCATGTCTTTGGCTTTCGCACTTTGATAGTTAGTGTAAAACTCAAAACCGGAAACGGAAGCGCCTTTTAACAATACAATCCTGGCTGAAGGTTTGCCTTCTTTATTGACAGTGGCTAATGTCATTGCGTTTGGTTCAGGAATTTCAGATAACAAAACTTCATTCCACCATTGATGGAACAAGACCATGGGATCAGAGGGGAGGTCCTGCTCTTCAAGTGTTCCTTTCATGTAATTTGTTCGGAGATCTTCAATTCTTGACAAGGCTCAAATGATTTAAGGCTATTGACCAAAGGTGATCAAATATAACTGAGGGTATGAGGTTTGATAGTTTTTCTCACGTATTTTCCGGAAAATCAAATTTCAGTCCCTGTCGGGAAGACTAACGACCATCGGTGACCTCAATTCAAGTTAAGATTCTTTAAAAACCCGTTGAATCCATCTCGGTCAGCTAAATTTGCCGCATGTTCAGAATTTTGGCTATCGCAGTTTTTCTTTTTGTAGGATTGTCTGTCTTTAGTCAAGGGCAGCAAAATCCGTTTGATCTGAAGTACAGGCCTGCAAAAACTCGGACAACTCAGCCAATCCTCCGGGATACTTTCAAAACCGAACCCGCTGTCCAGGTTGAAGAACCAGAAGTAATCGTCCCGGATACGGCAGGGTCAATAATGAATGTCACCAGCTCAGCTGATACCGGCTCAAATCCCTTTGAGATCAGCAAGGAATCAGTCATCGATACATCTTCCTTGGCTATAGCTGAAGCCCCTTTAAAACAAACGGGGAAAGAAAACCAGACAGCTTTTCCGGTCAAAAAGAAAACTTCAAAGGGTATACAGATTTTCTTTCTCTTGCTGAGCCTGCTCTTTCTCATTTTCATTGTCAATGTTGAGAGGAGCTTTGTCAAAGATCTCTGGAGGGTTATTTCCAATGAGAACTATAGCTCTCTGCACTTACGAAACCAACGCAATACGATGCGGCAGATCCTGCTACTGATGGGGTATGTGGTGTTTTTCATTCAGGCAGGTATTTTCTTATTTCATACGCTGAACGCTTTTCAATACTCTGGCACCCTTCTAGACAACATCTGGACGTGCATGTTGCTGGTGATTTCTGTCTATGTCATACGCCATGCCGCGATCCGTTACTTGCGGTGGTTGTTTAATAATGACAAGGAGATGACCCTTTTCGGGTTTGACGTCAGTATCTTCAACATTATGGTGGGTTTGGTGCTCCTGCCCATCAATATCATGTTAAATTTCGGTCCGGATTCAATGTCTAAACCATTGATTTACATGGGACTTATAGCAGCCATCATCGCATACCTGATGCGCCAGCTTCGGTGGTTGTTAACAGCAAGGCAATTAATTACCAATAGCCTGTTTCTCTTTTTTGTTTATCTTTGGGCGGTCGAAATTTTGCCTTTGTGGGCAATTTCAAAATTTTTCTGGTAGTAGACTGAGCCATTAAACACCGTCGAATGGGTACAAACAGTACAAAAGCGAGTCCTATAACAACCCCAAAACGAACTGTGAAGACCATTTTGGTCTCACAGCCCAAACCAGAACGATCACCATACTACGACATTGAAAAGAAATACTCTATTCATATAGACTGGAGACCTTTCAATCATGTCGAGGCTGTCACTGAAAAGGAGTTTCGGAAAAACCGGATTCGCCCGGATGAGTTTCAGGCAGTAGTGATGACCAGCAAAAACAGCATCGATCATTTTTTCCGGATGTGTGAAGAGATGCGGATCAAGGTCTCGCAGGACATGAAGTATTTCTGTACTTCAGAAACCGTCGCCCATTATCTTCAAAAATTCATTCAATACAGGAAACGCAAGGTATTTGTAGGTGAAAGGTCTATTCAGGACCTCTCAGGACCTCTTCAAAAACATAAAACTACCACCCGGTTTCTCGTTCCCTGCTCTAACCTTGGGAAAGAAGACGTTATCGATTATCTGAAGCAGAAAGAAGTCAATTTCGAATCCGCTATCATGTATAAATCAGTTTCAAGTGATTTGTCTGATCTGAGGGATATCTTCTATGATATGCTTATTTTCTTCAGCCCACAGGGGATCGAGTCCTTGTTTGAAAACTTTCCTGATTTCCAGCAAAACAATACACGGATTGCCGTTTTTGGAAATATCACAGCAAAAGCTGCTGAAGAAAAAAAGCTCCGCATTGATGTAATTGCACCTGCACCCGGCATACCCTCCATGTCCATGGCATTGGATAAATACCTTCAGGAATCGAACAAATAACCTGACTTTCCTATTTGTTTAGGGATCAGGTCATATTTCAGCACATCCACAATGATCCCGACGCTCTCAAGGCCACCTTTCATTAATAAACTGCACGCCAGGTTAATGGAACATCCATTGCCAGGTGTGCCAGCTCATTTGGCTATGGCACATGCGGTACGTAAAGTAGATCCATCGCTTAATGCCAAACCTTCCCGGGAAGCAGGAGTATTAATGGTTTTATTTGAAAAATCGCCTGGTGGATTTCATATTGTTTTTATCCGGCGTGGATCATCGCATGAGCAGGACAAGCATGCAGGTCAGATTGGATTTCCGGGAGGGAAAAATGAACCGGAAGATAAAGACATGATGTTTACGGCTATGCGTGAAGCTGAAGAGGAGGTAGGGCTTGATTTATCTCAAGTGGATATTTTAGGTGCTCTTACACCACTTTATATTACTGTCAGCAAATACCTGGTCCATCCTTTTGTGGCCTATTCCTGGACAGAGCCTCAATTGACCAGGCAGGAAAGTGAGATTGAAGAAATCCTTGAATTGCCATTATCTGAATTCAGATCACCTGTAGCCATTCAGGAAACTAAAATCCTACTGAGTACAGGCATTACTTTAAATCATGTGCCCTGTTTCCAGGTCAACGGACATATTATCTGGGGTGCTACGGCCATGATAATGAATGAATTGCTCGAAGTCATGTCCTGATGAGATCTTCAACAGCCACCATTTCCGTAAATTAACGGCCTGCTAATGGAACAGAAACAAGCATCAGTCGCGTACCAGCCACGACATCATATCCGGATCGTTACAGCCGCTTCATTATTTGACGGTCATGACGCAGCGATCAACATCATGCGACGAATCATGCAGCGGTCAGGGGCAGAAATCATTCACCTTGGCCACAACCGGAGTGCGAAAGAGATTGTCGATACGGCGATCCAGGAAGATGTACAGGGCATTGCATTGACTTCGTACCAGGGAGGACATAATGAATATTTTAAGTATATCCATGACATGCTTCATGAGCGTGGAGCTGGTCACATAAAGATCTTCGGCGGCGGTGGAGGAACTATTCTTCCGAATGAAATCGCTGCCCTCCAGGAGTATGGCATCACGCGAATCTATTCTCCGGATGATGGCAGGCATATGGGATTGCAAGGCATGATCAATGATGTCCTTCAAAAATGCGATTTTCCTCTTGGCGAAAATCTGAATGGTGAGATCAAAAAACTAACGAGCAAAGATCATCTTGCAATTTCCAGGATGATCACGGCCGTTGAAAATTTTCCGGATGAAAATGCACATTGGGTTGCTGATATAACAAAGAAAGCAAAAGAATCGAAAGTACCGGTACTGGGTATCACAGGAACAGGCGGAGCAGGAAAATAAAGTATGATC
>JANMVA010000648.1:0-2701 GCA_031392195.1 Saprospiraceae bacterium
CTTAAAACAGATCCTGAAATGGATACTTTATTAGAAAATTTATCCTGTAGTTTTCCTATAAAATATTCATCACCGGCATTGATGGCAAAGGAGCTGAACCGGGGAGCGGGCTCAATTTCATCCTCCGGCAAAAGGGCTTCATTGAGATTTGTTTGCGTCCCTTCGATCAGACTTGATACTACGGCTTCCTTCGTGACGTGAAGACTAATAAACATATCCACATTTGGGACAAATCGGGTATAGGCATTCAACTCTCCCAGACGCACGGATGCTTTTTCGAGGAGTAAGTTGAGTTCAGGATCTTCCCACACCCATTGATCGTTGATCTTCTCCGGTACGAAGTATGTGTATCGAAAGCCTTTCTCAGGGCGGCCAGAATTATATTTTTCGACGTGGATCATTCGAGGCAAAACTACAATAAAAAAACTGTTATTATACTTTTGTACCTTAAAAGTAAAATAAAGGGATTATCCACTTTACTCTGGATAAAGCGGTTTTTATCCAAATAGTTGAATTTTATTTTATATAATAATTTGATTATCAATAGATTAACAGGAAATTCTCGAATCGGATCCACTCAGTAGCATTACTCTGACGAAACCTGAGTTATCATGTTCTCCAATTTCTTATAAATCTCCACCATCGCCAGAGTGTCAAGTTTACAGTAAGCCCGTAGGTCCTGTCCAATCCTCTCTTTTTCATTTTCGTCTTCCATGTCAAACACCATCCGTTTCCATTGTGTAGTTGCGGTGCCGCCGTCAGCGATATGTAGGCCTTCATATGTGAGCGTGGGAACCATGATGGGTAAGACTTTTTTAATCGAGCAGCTGCCTCTAAAGTCCTTGTGCACATAGTATCTTTTAGAGAAGATCTCCATCAGGTCGAACAACCGGAGATTGAGACCATTGAGAAATGCGGTGTGATCGTGTACCAGAGACGCCATATTTTGGTTGCACTTGCTTTCAAAAGATTTATTCCATACGATGATGGTGCCGGCGTCTTGAATATGTTCGCGAAGCCGGTTGCTTAATGGATGCATTGGGTTTTCGCGATCCGTGTGCAGGTATTCCGCGTGTGTAGCTTCTCCATCCTTTTCATATATGATGTGCAGTGAATATTGAAAGGGCACATGCATGTAGGGTTTGATGCCTTCATAGAATGGGATGGCCGTGCTCGACGTCTCATAGTCGAGAAAGTAGAGTGGATAGGTCAGACTGTTGAGTGCTTTTTCGATTTCATTATTGCGAATGATCACTTCATTATTATTCCATGTATGCACCTGTTCGCGATATGAATCTGTCATATCGTAACCGGCCGGAATGTCTTTGATGAAATAAATTCCGTCGTCAACCAATTTTCGCAATCGTTTCGGGCTGGCCCCAATCCTGTAGAGATCATGCACAGTGTGCTCCCTCCATTCGGGATGCAGGTAATGAAAGGCCGGGCATTGTTTCTTTCGAGGGAGGTATTTGCAATTGCAGGTGGTGGGTTGTTCAGTGTTGGTTAAGGCAGCAAGTGATTCTGCTAATTTCGGCCACAACTCTTTTGCACATTTGATGACTTGTTCTGTCACATCTGCAGTAACGAACAACGTTGGATAGTCAAGTTTTCCCTGCAGTCTGTATTCCTTGTTCAGTTCCACCAACCAGGTTGTTTCCGCTTTGTAACCTGCTTGTGTTGCAACTATGTATTGAAAGGCAAGATCCGTGATGTGTTTTTCCTTGGAAGGCACTTCCGGGGCATCGTCATTTCCCATGTTTTGCATCGACGAGCTGGACTTGATCTCGTAGAGGTCGATGCGGCCATCGTCCTTGATGTGAATGATATCGGCCTGGGCAAAGAAATCCGCAGTCATAAATCCGGCCTGCCCGATCCAGCGATGGCCTTGTTCGATGAGGGCTTTGGTCTCATCAATAGCATCCATTCCTTTCGCTTTCACACGTACGATCTCCGGGAAGCGTTTGTAAACTTCTTCTTCGACGAGCTTGCCCTGGTCGGCGAGCATTTGTTCGAAGTCGGTCAGGGTGTTTGATTTCAGTACTTCAGGTTTGTGGTGCTGGAACCAGAAGTAGGCAGGGCATTGGAGGAAGGGGAGGAAGGAGGATTTGGAGAGCATGAATATAGGCGAAGGGCAATATTATTTGTTTAGGTTAGTGGTTTGTGGGAAATAAACTGCAGCCCTCTTACTCATCCCCAAATACATTTACATAAGGCTGAAAGATAAACATGCGGTTCCGGCTTTGTCCTGTAAGCTCCCGAAGATATTCCATCTCCTGCATTTTACTGATGAGGTCATTTGCAGCTTTGTAGCTGAGCTTGCAAATACTTCTGGCGCCATCTACCGTAACGACTGGATTTACAAAAAGAGAATTCAATAATATCAGCGCATTGTGGGCTCTTCTTCCAAAATGAGTATGAATTTCTGATTCGACCCGGGTCTTCAATTGGAGAACCTGGCTCAACGTATCGCACGATTTTCTGGCAGTCTGCTCCACCCCGATCAGGAAATACCTGAGCCATTGTTCCATATCCTGATGTGTACGTACGTTGGTAAGGTTGTCGTAATACAGGTTTTTATGATGTTCAAAATATTCAGACAAGTATAAAAGGGGCTTATCCAATATTCCTTTGCTTACCAGATATAATGTGATCAATAATCTTCCAATCCTGCCATTACCATCAAGAAATGGATGGATTGTTT
>JANMVA010000651.1:0-6763 GCA_031392195.1 Saprospiraceae bacterium
GAATTCTTCGGCAACCGCCTCTGTGATAGGATATACTGTGCTGGATCCATCGATCTGGATCACACCCTGGCCTTCCGTAGTTGAATCCGTTTTTGTATTGCCTCCGCAGGAGCTGTAAGTCATGCCGATAATGAGCAGGCACAGATAAAGGAAATGAGATAGGTTGTTGGTTTTCATGTCAGATTGGTTAGGCTATAAAAGTAAATGATGTTAAGTAGAAAAGTGGCTGAAAGCCAATAAGGTAGGACATTCCTTTCGATAGGAGGTGGTTTAACCTTTTGCAAAATTACCCCTTAGTTACGGCCATCTCTCACACTCAGGGTTAATTGATTGTAAAGAAATGGATAGGGCAAACTGACTTTTCTTTACGCTGTGATGATATAGCGCCAGGATAATTTGGAAATATTTTACATGTAAAGAAGGTCTCCGGCAAGCATCCTTCTAATTTTGCATATTCTTTAAGATAAATTTACTTTCCATGTACAATCGCTCCCCCCACTACCTGTTTTTTTGCTTTGTCCTGACATGTTTTCCATGCTTTTTATCAGGACAGGGACAAGCTGAATTTAAACCTTCCGGGAAAGTATGGGGACTGATGTTCACTGATCTCTTTTGGAAATCTTCCGGTGATACTGCAACCTGGGCCAGCCGGGCCGAATATTCAGGAACTCCGGCAGATGTGTATGCCTTTGGAATACGTCGTGCATACCTCGGTTATGATTACCAGTGGTCTCCTCAATTCTCAGCTTCTATCCTTTTAGAAGGAAATGACATCATTCAGGCTACGCGTGGTGATCGAAGTCTGACCATCAAATCACTGCATGTGCGGTGGAAGGATATTTATCCTGATGCCGATCTTCTTGTCGGGCAGATCCCGACGCTGGCATATACGTTTATCGTCGAAAAGGTCTGGGGCTATCGCAGTGTGGAGAAGACCATCATGGACCAACGGAGTCTGCGAAGCTCCAGTGACTTGGGTGTTGCACTGATGGGGAAGCTCGATTCACTGGGCTCTTTCGGTTACAATCTCATGATAGGCAATAACAGTGGTACGCGCCCTGAAGAACTCACCCAAACCGGTAAGCATAAGCTCTATTCAGGGGAATTATATGGATATTTCATGGACCGCAAACTTGTTCTAGATCTGTATGCGGACTATCTGACAGGTGTAGATGACCGAACTGTATTAACCCTTAAAGGATTTGCAGGCGTACAACTACCTTCCTTTACGTTTGGTGCTGAGGTTTTTTCATTGACACAGAACAGCCAGAAATCAGATGGAAGTGATATCCAGGTTTTTGGTTATTCCATTTTTGGCCGCGCCCCGATTGTGAAAGATAAATTAACAGTGTTTGCCCGCTATGATAGTTATGATCCAGACAATGTCTATCGCGCACAAGATGCACCTTCTGCTTATTTGGGTGCGAATATGTTCCGTCATTATTCAGAAGGTTTTTTAGTTGCAGGATTGGATTTCGCCCCGCATAAGAGTGTGCATATCATTCCCAACATCTGGGTCAATAGTTATGAGCCAAAAGCTGAATCATCGGTACTGGTCGATCGCAAAGCAGATATTGTACCGAGGGTGACGGTTTATTTTACAACTAAATAATGCTTCGACTTGCTTCCACTCAACCTCGTGCGACAGTTCAGCAACCAGGCAGAACGGCGGAACGGCAGAAAAGAAAGAGTCACTTAATCTATTTTAAAATACTTTTTGTAGATATATTCTTCCCGACCCTGGAAGCCGAAGATGAGTGTAGTGCCCGAAAGGGATATAGCTTGTGTGATTGTATCTGTCTGGCAACTCGAATTGATCAGGAGTTCTTCGTTGCTGATGAATAAATAAGTTCCCTGGCATGTATTCGGCAGCAGATTGCCGCGATATTCTATTTCACTGAAATTTTCATTGGGTAAAAACTCCATTAAATTCCGGCTGCTATCAGGTACGAAATAGTGATTCTGATGAGAGTCATAGATTTCACGTAATTCCCATTTGCCGATGATGATGTTTTCAGAAGGATTTGCTTCAGAATCATTTTTGTCGCAAGAGGTTATGACCAGCAGGAAAAGAGTCACTATCAATGTTTGTAAAATCCCTTTCATTATGTGCAGATTTTGTGATAATTCTTAAGACAGTTGAAAAAACGATTCTGGTTGGGTGGATAAATAGGCAGAAAGGCAGGACGGCGGTATAATGGATGTGGATAAGTATCTGGAAACCCTCATAATCAAGGTATTATTTCAGTGTGGCACACTTAGGTGTGGCACACCTAAGTGTGCCACACTGAAGGTTTGGTCTGTTGTCGAAGCCTGAGCAACCTGGAAGCAAAGATTAGGGTGGAGGGGAAAAGGGATATGTCTTGTGAAATTGGTATTTGTAATTATGCGTAAGAATGCTGAATTACCTGTTTTTATTTTCCGACTTAAGTTTCCCTGCAATAAAATTGATGATCTCCAATCCAGCAAAGTGAACAGCCAGCGCTGCAGCAAGAAGTCCAATTAATTCGAGGGATAATCCGGTGGTTTTGAATATGCGCTGGAGGAAAGGAACATACAGGAGCATCGCCTGCAGGATGACGATCAATCCGATCGCATACCATAACCTATAATTGGTGTATTGACCCCAACGGCGCAGCATGCTGACAGAAGAACGCAAGGATATGGCATTCTCCAACTGCGCAAGGCACAATAAGGTGAAGATGAAAGATTGCTGTGTCCTTACATCTGTTCCTTTCTGAACGAGCCAGTATTGCATCCCAATGCAAATAGATGCCATGAATATTCCGGTGACGATGATGCGCCAGCCAATGCCACGTGCAAATAAATTTTCGCCGGGCGGAATTGGTTTTTGTTTCATGACATTCGGCTCTGCCGGTTCTACTGTCAGTGCAATACCAGGCAAGCCATCTGTCACCAGATTGATCCATAAGATATGAGTGGGTAGCAAGGGTACTGCCATTCCGATCAATGGTGCGCCAAGGATAACAAGGATTTCAGCGGCATTGCATGAAAGCACATAGAGAATAAACTTCCGGATGTTTTCATAGATCCGCCTTCCTTCCTTTACGGCTTTGACGATCGTATTGAAATGATCATCCAGCAGGATCATATCTGCAGCTTCTTTCGCTACGTCCGTTCCGGTGATGCCCATCGCGATCCCGATGTCAGCGCGTTTGAGTGAAGGAGCATCATTGACTCCATCACCAGTCATGGCTACAAATTGACCTGCATCTTGCAGGGATTCGATGATCCTCACTTTTTGTTCCGGTGAAACACGTGCGTAGACATTCAGCTTCGTGATGTTCTCTTTCAGTTTTTGTGCATCCAGTTTTTCCATTTCCATCCCCGTCATGGCTGCAGCTGCATCCTTGTCTTTAATTTCCAATCGAGAAGCAATTGCATCAGCAGTCAATGCCTGGTCACCAGTGATCATGATGATGTTGATCCCTGCCGATTTGCATTGACGTATCGCATCGATCACATCTTCCCTGGGTGGATCAATTAAGCCTACCATCCCCAGGAATTCAATATCATTTTCAAGATCAGGTTTCAATGCACCGGGTGACTGGTCCATATTCTTGTAACCAAAAAACAAAACGCGCAATCCTTCGGAAGCCCATTGCCTGTTCGTTTCAAGCCATTTTTCTTTTTGATCCTTTGCAGCGGATGTCAGGACATCAACCATTTTGACAGGTGCGCCTTTGACTAATAAAATCTTTTGATCTTCATTCTGATGCAGCGAGCTCATGCGCATGCGATCGGAATCAAATGGGATCACACCTTCAGCGGGATACCTTTGTAAGGCACTCTCTTTTGTGATACCCCTGGCATCTGTATATTCAACCATGGCCATTTCCGTGCTGTCGCCATGAATTTTTCCGTCATCGGTTTTCTGCAGGTCATGATTGAGTGCCATCGCATGAAGCAGCAGTTGGTCGAGATCCGGCATCGCTTCCAATTTTTCAACATGCATGACATTTTGGGTGAGCGTACCTGTTTTGTCCGTGCAGATATAAGTTACTGACCCGAGAGTCTCAACAGCGGGCAGGTGGCGGATCAGAGCTTTCTGGTCGACCAGGCGACGCGCACCTCGCGCCAGTGCAATCGTAATGACAGCAGGTAATGCTTCGGGCAATGCTGCAACAGCAAGTGACAATGCTGTCAGGAACATGAGGAACTTCGGTTCACCACGTTGAATGCCCATGAAAAAAACGGCCGCGCATATGAGGATGACGATCACGGCGAGTTGTTTGCTGAACTTATGTAACCTTTTTTGCAGGGGTGTTTCACGATCATCCACATTGAGCATATCGGCGATCTGCCCGATTTCTGTTTTCATGCCGGTGGAAGTGATGACAGCATTTGCAGTACCATTGCTGACCATTGTTCCTTTAAACAACATGTTGCGCCGATCACTGATAGCAATAGTTTCATCAGGGATCGGGTCAATTATTTTTTCCACTGGAACGCTTTCGCCTGTGAGAGCGGATTCATCTGTTTTTAAAGAACTGATTTCGATGAGCCGGGCATCTGCAGGTACGACATTTCCTGCAGCGAGATGAATGATATCACCAGGCACAAGTTCGTCTGCAGGAATTTCTGTTTGTTGTCCGTCACGCAGCACCATGGCTTTCCCTGCTGCCATCTTTCGCAGCATCTCGATGGATTTTTCTGCGTTGTCTTCCTGCACAAAACCCATCCACGCATTTCCCAGGATGATGGCAATGATTACATAGCCATCGATCGGTTCTCCTAGGACAAAGGACAGTCCGGCCGCAATGGCCAGAATGATGGTCATGATGTTTTTAAACTGGGCAAGGAGAATAGACAACTTACTTCTGCGGCCTTTCTCTACCAGGATATTTTTGCCGTGTTGTTGGAGTGCTTGCCCTACGCTGCCGGCTGACAAGCCTTGTGGGCTGGATTTTAATTGGGACAGAACCTCCTCGATAGTTTGCTGATGCCAGTGCATACAAGTAAGTTAGGTATAATGCCCAGCAGCAAATTATTTTCTTTTGAATTAGTAGAGACACAAGATCTTGTGTCTCTACTAATTTAAAAGAAAATAACCTGACTATTCCTTATCAATATTCCCTATCGCAAAAGCCTGATCTGCCAACGTTTTGTAATCTCTGATGAATCCTATCCGGGTGCTGTTCGTTAACCGGTAGCTGGCACTCCCAAACTGTCCATCATGGCAATCAACCTTGATCTCGATGAAGGTGATCATGTCATGAGCATCTCTGCTGATCTGATAGACATCGAAGGTGATGCCTTTTTTCGACCACAATTCTGATTTGAAATATTTAAGATCTTCTGCGGTTGTGTTTTTATCGATGATCAGCACAACTTTTGTGTCACTGATTTGAAGGCCTGCGGGTTCGCGGGAAAACAAGCCGGCGAGAAATAAGAGAACTATTATTTTCATGATTTAATTGTATTGTTTGATTTCATTTTTTTCTTTGCTTCATAGTGCGTGGGCACAAAATGGATCAGAATATTACCAATTCCAACAAGCACTGAAAAAAGGAGCAATCGAATTTTTTTGTCATCCGTGAAGATTCCTTCCTTAATATAAAATTGAGAGAATACAAAGTAAAAAAATACAGAATTTAGCGTAAAGATGATGAGTGCTCGTATGAAATTTAATTTCATTGTTGATTTAGAATTTGATGGAAGATACGCAGAAAAAATATTATCATTTTATCCAGCCGCTCTCCGGGAAATCGCGATCCTCCAGCGCCACCTTCACTGCATATTTCGCCAGCAAGCGGGTAGAGTCCAGAACAGGTAACGGAGAGTTCTTCTCTGTGATGATCAATGGGATCTCCGTGCAACCGAGAATCACACAATCAGCACCTTGGTTTTTTAATCTATCGATGGCTGAAATAAAACCATCCACGGTCTTCGGATTAAATACACTCATACAAAGTTCATCAAAGATGGATTTGTTGATGAAGTTGCGTGTCGGTTCATCAGGTACTAATTTTTGCAAACCTCTTGATTCAAGTGCGTGCGCATACACAGGTCCGTTCATCGTCCAATTGGTACCTAGCAGGCCAACCTTATTCCACCCATTCGCTACGATTTCGTTGCAAACCACATCTGCAATGTGGAGACCGGGAATTGGAAGTTTGGATATCATTTTTTCCAGTACCAGGTGAGCGGTATTGTCAGGGCAGATGAAAAAATCAGCGCCTGCATTTGCTACTTGTACAACGCCTTCTGTCAGGAATACGGCAACGCCATCCAGATCATCTTCTTCCCATGCTGGCATGCTGAGTGCCATCGGAACAGCACTCATGACAATAGGTGGATGCATGTGAGGACCCATGATCGAAATCCCTTCCCGGCATGCAGCAAGAAAACAAAGTGCGGCGCCTTCGTAGCTGTGAGCGCAAATACCAATGGTTAGTGCCATACTGTTGACTTTGGATGAAGAAAGATATAAGATTAGAGAGAGATCTTAACAGAAGGTGAGAAGGTGAGAAGGTTAGAATGTGAGAATATGAGAACGTGGGAACGTGAGAGAATGAGAAAATGAGAATATGAGATTCTATGCGCGAAAGGTCCCCGGGGTTGCAAGAAATGAGTAGCGTGCAACGCTTTACCATTTCGCACACAGGGGTAGGGGTAGCGCCGGTCATGATAGAACGTGAGAACGTGAGAACGTGAGAACGTGAGGGTGTGAGAATGTGAGAATAAGTATGTTAGAACCGTAAGAAATGTGAGAAGTATTTTTCTTCGCCTTCGCCTTCGC
>JANMVA010000690.1:0-2720 GCA_031392195.1 Saprospiraceae bacterium
GACTTACCAGCAATCTGCGCATTCCCTGTCAAAAAATGATGCATTGACCGGCCAGGCATTTACCGGCAAAGTCATTGGGACCTTCTCCAGGGGTCAGTTGATGATTAATTGATATATTTGAATCTATTCAGTTCATCCAAAAACAAACGAAACATGTCAACGATACTTAAATGGGGCCTTATTACCGGAATGGTGTATGTCGTATTTTTTCTGATATCCAATTTATTGGGGCTTCAGCAAAGTATGGGAGGAAGTGGCGGAAATATGGCGCTTGGTTTTTTGGTTCAAACTGTATTAATGTTAGCTACCTTTTTTACAATTTACCTCGGCACCAAAGAAACACGCGATGAGGATAAGGGTGGCTATTTAACGCTTGGAGAAGGATTTATAGCAGGATTTAAGATGGCACTGATTGCATCAGTCGTAGCAGGCCTGTTCACTTTCATCTATATTCAATTCATTGACCCAACAATGTTGGATAAAGCAATGTCAGTCGCAGAAGATCAATGGGACGAAGCAGGCATGGATGAAGACCAGATCGAGATGAGCAAAAAATTTACGGGGTATATTATGAATCCATTCGCCATGAGCGCGATTACTTTGGTCTCCGTGATTTTCTGGGGTGTGATAAAAGCATTGATTGCAGGAAGCATGCTGAAGAAATTAGCTCCCCCATCCGCGGCTTTTCATGATCCGAATCCAACCACACCATCCGTTTAAATCAAATGATGCCAACGGAAGGAATCCGGTTATCTGTCATTGTTCCTGTCTTCGATGAAAGTGAATCGTTGCCTGAACTGATCAGCTGGATTGATCGGGTTGTCAGGGAAAACAACATTTCACCAATTGAAGTCATTTTCGTGGATGATGGCAGCAGTGATTCTTCCTGGAAGGTGATCAACGAGCTTAAGCAGTCATTTGATTACATCAAGGGGATCCGTTTTCGGCGCAATTATGGAAAGTCCGCTGCATTACAGAAAGGATTTGAAGCAGCGTCAGGAGACATTGTGATCACGATGGATGCAGATCTGCAGGACTCCCCGGATGAAATACCCGCGTTGATGAAAATGATCCGGGATGAGAATTATGATCTCGTCAGCGGCTGGAAAAAAAACCGGAAAGATCCCATCGGTAAACGATGGCCATCTAAGTTTTTTAATGCGGTGACAAGCCGTACGAGCGGCATTAAACTGCATGATTTTAATTGTGGCCTGAAAGCCTATAAGAATGATGTAGTGAAAAACATTGAAGTCTATGGCGAGATGCACCGCTACATCCCTGTGATGGCCAAATGGGCAGGCTTCAGGCGTATCGGTGAAAAAGTCGTGCAACACCAGGCCCGTAAATTTGGTCAAAGCAAATATGGTGCAAAGAGAATGATCACGGGATTTCTCGACATCATGTCTATCATGTTTGTCGGAAAATTTGGAAAACGCCCCATGCATTTATTCGGTACACTTGGCATTTTATTTTTCCTGATCGGTTTTGGAATACTCGCTTACCTGAGTATCCTTAAATATGCCAAAGACATTTACAGAATTTCTGATCGACCGGTTTTCTTCTTCGGTATCCTGACATTGCTGATCGGTTCTCAATTCTTTCTCACCGGATTCCTCGCCGAGCTTGTCAGCCGCAATGCGCCTCACCGCAACGCATACAAGATATCTGAGACTATCGATATCGATATTGATGAGATTGCACAATAAATCCTTTTACCTCTTACTTTTTTAAATCTCCCTAGGCGGGGGCAAGCCCCGCACACTACAACTTCTTACTTCTCACCTAATAACTAATCCCCACCTTTTTAAATATAAAATGCATCAGCCATGCCGGGCCGATGAGAAGGTACTGAACGTCCTGGAGGAAGGACGGTTTTTTGCCTTCGATCTTATGACCGATGAACTGGCCAATCCATGCTACGACGAAAATGATGACCGCGTACAATGCTAGCCTACCGGCGTTAAAATCAGCCACCCGGTACAAACCATAAATACCCCAAAGCATCAGCATGCCAATGACCATAAAGCCGATCAGCATGATCGTCGACAACCGGGCATAGTAGATCCATGCAAACACCAGGAATACCATTGCCCAATTGGCATACCACGTCCTTTCAGTTAAAAAAGGAATGGAGAAAAGCAAAGCAAGAAGACTAAACATAATAGCCGGTACACAGACCCAATGGATCAGTTTATTGGTCGCATTCATATGGCTTTCGCCATAAGTTTCTAGAAGGGCATCGATTTGTTTCATCTCAGTTATAATATTCACCTTGAAAATAATGAAAAAAATAAACTGTTGTCGAGTAGAAATCTTCAAACACCGCAATGTTCTCACGGTCTCACGTTTCTCACGGTCTCATGATCTCATGTATCTAAGCAAATTCATTTCTTAAAAATAACCAAACAGATTGATCTCCTTCATCCCGATATATCATTATTCGTATTTTGGACAACAATCATCGTATATGTTGAAACATTTCCTTCCATTTTCGAATATTCTGGTCCTGCTTGCGATTCCTTGCCTGGCGATATCACAAACGGCCGAATTAAAAACACAGGTGGATCAGAAAGCATTGTTGATCGAATCAAAAGCCATCGATTGGCGCCATTATTTGCATGCCAATCCAGAATTATCCAACCGCGAATTCAATACCCAGAAAAAGATTGCCGCACACCTGAAAGAACTGGGAATAGAAACAAGGTTACTGGCAAAAACAG
>JANMVA010000011.1:0-5412 GCA_031392195.1 Saprospiraceae bacterium
CATCATAACATCCATAATGATCACCTTCCAATAACATGTCGGCTGTAATCACTGCTTCGCATTCGAATACAACTGATACATGCAGCGTATCCTGGCAAGCAAGAGGGAATGCTCATTTAATGTAGAAGTGATTGAGTTCCATGAGTCATTTCCTTTGGCTTGCCAGGATACGCTGCATGTTTCAGTTGTATTCGAATGTGAAGCTGTCATTACAGCTGACATGTTGCTGGAAGGCGATCACTATGGATGTTATGATGATTATGAAATCACGTTTACAGATCCGAATGTTGTCTTTGAAAATGTCGTCTTAGTAGCCGGTCCTCATATCGGCGAATATCTGGAAGCATGTATCACAGATCCTGAAAATGGAAATTTCTGCTGCAGCCAGTTATTGATAGAAGATAAATTGCCACCTGCATTGATGTGCAGCGATACGATATTGGATTGCTTTGAAGATATTGCTCCTCATGCGATCCCTCACTTCCCGGTTCCGGATAATGCGGTTGTGACACAAATTGGCACCAGTAACCGTTATCGGGTAACAGGAATTGACAATTGCGGTTCTGCTATCATTTCATATACGGATCAACATGATCTTCATATGTGTGACGGAGAATATTCAGACATCATCACACGTACATGGGTTGCCGTTGATGAAAGCGGTCATACCGTTACTTGTACAGAACAAATCTTCCTGTTGAGAGGAACGATAGATGATTTTATTTTCCCTGCTGATACGACGATTTATTGTGGAAACGCATGTATCCGCCCTGACAGCACACCTGACCATGATTGTATCGGTAGCATCGTTGGGCCGTTCTGCGGTACATTCTTTATCGGATATATTGATAAGGTGATTGATTATTGTGGAGGTTCTTATGCTGTAAAACGTGAATGGACACTTGTTGACTGGTGTAATGGTGATATCATCGATTATGAGCAGATCATCAACGTAGCTGATACCACTCCTCCCGTGGTTTATTGTGATGAGCTTTTAGAAATAGGAGCATCTTTTGGAAAATGTGGTGCAACTGTACATGTCACTCCACCTGTTGCATTCGATGAATGTAATTCAGTACCACTGACTTACACACTGCTTTTTGGCACTGAAATTATTTTGCCAGACAGTGTTGGTGAATATGTTCTTCCTTCATTGGGATTAGGATATTATGACATCACATGGCAGGTCAGAGATGCATGCGGAAATCTTTCTACCTGCACGACCACTATCCACTTGTTTGACGATACACCACCAGTTGCATATTGCGACAAGCATACGGTCATCGCGATCAACAACCAGGATCCGATGGGTGTGGCCTTGCTTCCTGCATCGGTTCTGGACGATGGAAGCTTTGACAATTGTGGCCCCGTTACTTTCCGCGCACGCCGTATGGATAGCTGCATTGATTTTGACTGGACGACTAATGGGCATATTCATACACCGGATGGTGATGTGGATAATTTCGATAAAGGACTTAACTATAATGAATTTGTCCCTGTATCATGCTGCGATGCCGATCAGGAATATATCCTTGTTCAGCTTGAAGTACGTGATCTGCAAGGCAATGTAAACTACTGTATGGTCGAAGTGCAGGTACAGGATAAACTGGCACCACTGATCACATGTCCTCCTGATATCACGATTAGTTGTGACTTCTGGTTTGATGTGAATGCATTGGAACAACCCGGGAACCGGATATTCGGAACTGTAGTAGATGGTTTTATTTATGATGAAACTGCTCGTCAGCCGATCATCATCAATGATCCAGGTAATCCGACAATCAATCAGCCACACTATTGGGGCATCGATGGTTATGTATCAGATAATTGTAACCTCGAGCTTGATATCAGAGTAACCGTAGAGGATGATTGCAGCGGTGATGATTTACCTGGCAATGCGCCTGATGGAGCAGTTAAGCTGATCAAACGCAGGTTTACAGCAACAGATCCTGCAGGCAGAGTAGGTTTCTGCACACAGCAGATATGGGTTGTCAATTTCGATCCTTTCTATATCAATAACAACAATCCTCAGGATCCAACAGATGATGTGATCTGGCCTGCAGACATAGAATTAACTACATGTGCCATTCCGGACACGATCTATCCGATCATTCTGAATGATCAGTGTGCTACGGTCGGCATCAATCTGAAAGAAAGAAGATTTGAACACACAGATGGTTTCTGCGTCAAAATATTACGGGACTGGACGATCATCGACTGGTGTCAATACAATTCACAGACAGGCGAAGGATTATGGAAATATACACAGGTAGTGAAGATCAAGGATACGGCAGGAGTTGTATTCACCGATTGTCAAAACGGAATCCGCGTCATCTGTGATACGGACGAAGGAGTGACACCTGTGATCGATCCTGATTTCGAAACATCTTGCTTTGTTCACCTGGATATCACAAAGGAAATTGAAGACATCTGCTCACAGTCGATTACTTATGATGTCAAGATCTATCCTCCGGGTTCAAGCTCATTCTTACAGGCTGTTGCGCCAACGGATTTGGATATCAATGTGAATGGCAAATTTGACCTTAGGCTCAATACTGCAAACAGTCCAAACCTCACATTGAGAAACTATGGCCTTGAGCTGAACGATCCAAATAATCCAAACGAATACTACAGGATCTTATGGACGGTCATAGATGGTTGTGGGACGATCACGACATGTGAAGAGAAAGTGAGGATAATCGACTGCAAACAACCGTCACCGGTTTGTATCAATGGACTGAGTACAGTACCGATGCCATCAACAGGTAATATCACAATCTGGGCAAAAGATTTCGATGCCAGCAGCTTTGATAATTGTACGCCGGCTGATGAATTGAGATTTTCATTCTCAGGTACATTTATTCAGCCTAGTAAGTTGTTCACTTGCGATGACATCATTGCATTGGGAGTAGAAATACCGGTTGAGGTGTGGGTATGGGATAATTATGGGAATAAGGATTATTGCTCCACGACCATTGTATTTACTGATCCATCAGGAGTTTGCGGATTCCAGATGAGTGGAGTGAGTGGTACGGTGACAACCCCTATTGAAAGTGTAACTGTAGCTAATGTCGGTGTACACCTGATTCTGAATGATGCTGTCTTGGAATCCTTTACGACCTCCAATGATGGAAGCTTCATCTTCCCGGTTGTGCCTGCAGGACATGAGTACACACTCGAAGCAGACCGCAATGATGATCCGCGCAATGGTGTGACGACGTTTGACTTGCTGCGTTTACAAAAGCATATTCTCGGATCAGAACAGTTTACGAATCCGTATCAATACATCGCGGCTGATGCTAATAACAGTGAGAATGTATCAGCGATCGATTTAATTGAGATACGCAAGCTGATCCTGGGTCATTACACGCATTTTCCAAATAACAGATCATGGAGATTTATTCCGGTAGAGTATGTTTTCCAGGACCCATACCATCCTTGGCCTTTTGAAGAGAGTTCATCCTTCATGGTCGATAGCCTTGGTGTGATTGAAGATTTCTTAGGAGTAAAAGTCGGTGACCTCAATCAATCTGTGGAAGCACATTTCAATATCATCAAACCGAGAAGTACAAATTCAGCACTCATGATCTCTGATGATCAGTATGTTTCTGCAGGTGATGTGATCGAAGTGAAATTCGGACTGAAAGATTTTAATGATGATCTGTTAGGTGGCCAGTGGGACATGAATTTGAATGGTGTAAAAGTCATCAGCGTGATCCCGGCGACAGAAGGAATGACTGAAGAAATGTGGAGGACAGATGAAACATCATTCCGGGTGTCATGGACTTCAAAAGAACAGGTCAAATCGAATCATTTGTTCTCATTAAAACTGGAAGCATCGAAATCAGGCATGATCAGTGAAATGATCTCTATGGACAATTCATTCCTGAATTCAGAGATATACGATGAAAATGATGAGCAGTACAACCTGGGGCTAACCTGGAGAAATGCTGGTCAGCAAGAAAATAGTGGTGATATCCAATTGCACCAGAACAAGCCAAATCCATGGCAGGACGAAACGATCATTCCATTCATACTTCCTGAAGCGGGAGAGGCTACACTCAGCATAACCAATGCTATCGGGGAGGAGGTAACGAGCAATGTGCGTTACTTCTCCTCCGGTCAGCAACAATTTAAGATAAGCAACGAAGGTTGGCCTGCCGGTCTGTATTACTATACACTCCGGTTTGGGGATACCCAGTTGACAAAGACAATGTTGATCCTGAATAAGCGTTGACGAAAGTCCGCAAAGATGATACCCCGGACAATGGTCCGGGGTTTTGTCGTTTGTAGCAGGTACGTTACCTTAGCCCGCCTTTTATGAAAGTCACCGAATATTTCCAGCAAAGCCCGGGTAAAACCCTGATGTCGTTTGAGATCCTGCCCCCACTAAAGGGAGGGAACATGACTGACATCTTCAAGCTGTTAGACTCTCTGATGGAATTCAAGCCTCCATTCATTGATGTCACTTACCATCGAGAAGAGTTTGTCTACACAAAACATGAAAGCGGTTATTATGAAAAGTCCGCGATCCGCAAACGTCCTGGTACAGTAGGTATCTGCGCTGCCATCATGCACAAGTATGGTGTCGAAGCTGTTCCTCACCTGATCTGCGGTGGCTTCACTAAAGAGGATACTGAGAATGCACTCATCGACCTGAATTTCCTGGATATTAAAAATGTGCTTGCGCTCCGTGGTGATGCTATGGCATTTGAAGATAAATTCAGCACCACGCCTGGAGGTCATGCGTATGCATTGGATTTAGTGCGCCAGATCGCAGACATGAACAAAGGAAAGTATCTCGACATCAATATTGAGAAAGGAAGTAAAACCGATTTCTGCATTGGTGTTGCCGGTTATCCTGAGAAACATTACGAAGCACCCAATTTGGATTACGATTTATTTTTTGCTGCAGAGAAAATTAAAGCAGGCGCCGATTATATCGTGACGCAAATGTATTTTGACAATAAAAAGTTTTTTGAGTATGTCAATGCATGTCGTGCTAAAGATATCGATGTCCCCATCGTCCCGGGTATCAAACCTTTAACCAAGCGCTATCAACTCGCAGCCATTCCACGCAAGTTCTTCGTCAACATGCCTGATGATCTCGTGCGCGAAATCAACAATGCCAAAACCGATGCTGATGTCACAGAAATCGGCATCGAATGGACGATTGAGCAATGCAAAGAATTGATCAGGGCAAAGGTTCCATGTATCCATTTCTATACAATGGGGGATGGGAAGACCACCAGACGGATATTGAAGGCCATCATGTAGTATCTTTTTTTTTTAAGTTAAGGACCGGTCGCCACCTGGCCGTACCTTAAAAAAAAGAAGTTACCTAAGATTAAGACCTCCCTATCTTCGTTTCCTATGCTACCAAAGACAATTGTGTTGTGTGGATTCTGGCTA
>JANMVA010000110.1:0-5607 GCA_031392195.1 Saprospiraceae bacterium
GTGATGGCAACGCAACAACGCGACACGATTTATCCGGGCGTGTACCATCCGCTTCTTGTCAGATCCTTGTATTCAGGTGGCAATGTCAATTTTGTCATTGGTGATTTCCATCCGGCTGCCACCATGGCGATGAAGTCTGCAGATCGTAAGATGAAGAACGAGAGCATTGCAGCGTTGAAACTGAATGTTGCTATTGATGGTGATCAGTCAACTGCATATGCGTATGGGGCAAAGGGCATGGAAGGTGTCCCGACAAAGATTGCAGGTAACAATATGGAGCTGGCGATCGCATACGGCGCCAAAAGAATATCGCTACCCTTTTCAATCAAACTGAGAGATTTTATTCTCGACCGATATCCCGGGACGAATAGCGCTTCTTCGTATGCGAGCGAGGTGACACTGATCGATAAAAAGAACAATCTCAAAAAGGATTACCGGATCTATATGAACAATATCCTGGACCATAAAGGGTATCGGTTTTTTCAATCATCCTTTGATCAGGATGAATTGGGTACCGTCCTGAGTGTGAATCATGATTTTTGGGGGACATGGATTTCCTATCTCGGGTATGCGTTGCTGACGATCGGATTGGTGCTGACTTTTTTCAGTAAGAAAAGCAGGTTTAGGGAGCTTAATACAAAGCTTAAAAATATGCACATACCCGAAAACACGCGACGTGTTGCAGGAATGATAGCGCTGCTGATGATCATGATCCCCGCCGGTTCATTTGGTAATAATGTGAATGAAGATGAATTGCATGCGATATCCAAAGATCATGCGAAGGAGTTTGGCCGATTGGTGGTGCAGGATCACAAAGGGCGGATGAAGCCCATGAATACATTGGCGGGTGAAGTGTTGAGAAAGGTCTCCAGAAAAGAATCGCTTTACGGACTGACAGCAGATCAGATCTTTTTAGGGATGACCATGTATCCGGAAGAGTGGACACGGCAACCGCTCATTAAAATAGGTGACCAGGAAGAAATACGAAAACTGATTCCAACTACAAGTGAGTTAGCATCATTCAACGATTTCTTCGATGCCAATGGACAGTATTTATTAAAAGAACATGTGCGAAGAGCATACAGTCTGCAGCCCATCGACCGAAGTCACTTTGATAAGGATATCATGAAAATCGATGAGCGGGTCAACATCTGCAATATGATTTTCAACGGAAGCATGGCGCGCATATATCCTGTGGAAAATCATCCGCAAAACCTGTGGCTGACACCTGCAGATGTTGTGCATCAACAGGAAGGAAGTCATGAAGGCTCTTTTGCGAGGGGATTCTTTCCAACCTATGCCAATGCAGTTCACACGGCGGAGACAACCATGGATTGGGGACCGGCTAACCGACAGGTGGAATTGCTGCATGATTTTCAGCAGGAAAACGGAGGAGAGGTGATGATCTCTCAAAGCCAGGTTGATTTCGAGATACTACTCAATCGAATGAATGTGTTTTCACGACTGAGCAAAGCTTATGGATTGCTTGGTTTGTTCTTTCTCATTATGTTTTTCACGCGCGTGTTCAAGCCAGGTCTTGACATGAAGCGGCCAACCCAAATTGCTTTTTATTTGCTTGCGGGCTGCTTCTTTTTTCATACAGCTGGACTTGGTATCCGATGGTATGTATCCGGTCGCGCTCCATGGAGCAATGGATATGAGTCGATGATTTATATCGGATTCACCACAGTGCTCGCAGGTCTTATTTTTTCAAGGAAATCAATGGGAGGTCTAACTGCGACAGCGATACTCGCATCAACTATATTAATGGTAGCAGGTCTTAGCTGGCTTGATCCGGAGATTACACCCCTGGTACCAGTGTTGAAATCTTATTGGCTCACTATACATGTATCGATGGAGGCAGGCAGCTATGGATTTCTGATGCTGGGAGCAATCATAGGTATGCTCAATCTGGCATTGATGATCTTTCTGAACAAATCAAATGAAACGCGTTTGTTTCGCACGATCCAGGAAATGACATACGTAAGCGAGATGACATTGATCGGCGGTTTGTTTATGATCAGCGTAGGAACTTACCTCGGGGGTGTGTGGGCAAATGAATCGTGGGGACGTTATTGGGGATGGGATGCCAAAGAAACGTGGGCACTGGTGACAACATTGCTGTATGCATTCATCCTGCACATGAGGTTCATTCCCGGTTTCAGAGGATTGTATGCGTTTAATGTAGTATCGCTGTTCGGTTTTGCATCAGTCATGATGACCTATTTCGGAGTCAACTATTATTTATCCGGCCTTCATTCTTACGCAGCGGGTGATCCTGTACCCATACCACCATCCGTATATTACACAGCTGGGTTTTTCACGCTGATCAGTTTGTTGGGATACTGGAAATACAGAAAATTCAGGAAGTGAAAAAGGCCTCGTAGGAGAGGTGTATTTCTTATTACTGAAAAATATTTTCCATCAACCTGACGATCAGTTTTGGCTTCCCAAAATCTTGCATCGTTTTCTTTGTAACCCAGACAGATGCAGGGAGCCCGTTTACAGGTTTTTTAGTAATGTTAAAATGATGAAACCTGCCAATGATAGTTTGATGTGAAAGCAGTTGTTGTTCGCTCACAGACGAGCCGGCTGTCACAAAATGGTCATGCCCGATCAACCCATTAATGAAAGAAGCTATCCGGGACTTTGGTGGCATTCGTTCCGAATTGGTTTCGATTAAGGGTGGAGCATATAGTCCCTTCCAGATATCTTTTTCTTCCCGCTGTTGCAACAGGATTTTATCATTGTGATGAAGGACGATAAAATGAAAATAGCGAAATCGGGTTTCTTTCTTATTTGATCTTACCGGGAGTGTGTGCTGCATGTCATGCTGATATGCAAAACATTTTTTGGAAAGCGTACATGATCCGCACGTTGGTGACAGAGGCTTGCACACGAGCGCACCAAAATTCATAATAGCCTGATTGAAAATATCCGGCGCGGCCCCTTTCATATATCCCTGAGCGATTGTGCGGATCTGTTCTGTCGCCGAAGGATCGTCAATTGATTCTTTGATACCTGCAAAACGTGCAATAACACGTTTCACATTTCCATCCACAACAACATAAGGTAACAGGAAAGCGAAAGATCCAATAGCCGCAGCCGAATATGGACCTATGCCAGGCAAGGCTAAAAGGCCTTCGTATGTATCGGGGAATTTACCTTGATGTTGCAGCGCAATTTTTTTTGCAGCCGCATGCAGATTTCTGGCGCGTGTATAATATCCAAGACCCTGCCATAGCCGCATGATATGATCAGGTGCGGCATTTGCCAGTGAAAGGATATCCGGAAAGGTGTTGACGAATTTCAGATAGTATGCGGTTCCCTGATCGATGCGCGTTTGTTGCATGATCACTTCAGAAAGCCAGATGCGATAAGGATTGCGTGTGCCGTCTGACCAGGGCAGTGGACGGGGATTGTCAAGATGCCATTGGATCAACTTGCGCGCAAAGAAAGAAGGCATGGCCCTAAAGGTAAAGGCGGGATCGGTTAAAGTGTATCCAATAAAAAAGCCGGTGTCACTTAATGATCACCGGCTTTTAGGGATTACAGTTTTATAACTAAGGGCGGATTGCCTGATATCTTTTTTCGATCATTTCCTTCAACTCTTTGCGGGCGAAGAAAATGCGGCTTTTCACAGTTCCCAGCGGGAGACTCAATGTCTCAGCAATTTCCTGGTATTTATGTCCTACGTAATGCATTTCAAACGGTACACGCAGTGACTCATCGAGACTCTCGACCATACCTCCAAGCTCATTCATCATGATATTGGATTCCGCGCTATTACGGATAGAAGCTGTTCCGCTATTGATGTAATAGAGATTATCTGTGGAATCAATGATCGTGCGGGTCTTCACGTTTTTCCTGTAGTTATTGATGAAAATGTTTTTCATAATCGTCAATAACCAAGCCTTCAGATTTGTGCCCGGGATAAATTTATCCACATTGCTAATCGCCCTGAAAGCAGTTTCCTGATAGAGATCTTTAGCTTCTTCACTGTTTTTAGTCAGTTTGTAAGCAAAAGTGTGCAGGGGACCACTGAGACTTGAGAGTTGTTGATTGAAATCGGCGCTAGACATGATGGTTTGTTTTTTGTTTGGTTCAAAACTATGGGAAACTTAAACAGTGCACTTAAAAAGTTATACAAAATCAAGACTATTAACTCAAACTTAACGCTGTTGACCCTTATTTTTATTTCAATCCGCTGTAAATTAGCTAACTGTAAAAATTAATGGTTTTCAGTTTAAATTGAAATCAATGAAAATCATTAGTGGAATTCCCTGATTGATGAATTTCGTTCTAAAGGTTTTTATTGACCTGTTTTCTAATCTTTTCAGAATTCTCCTTGTTTATAAATCTGTCGGAGAAGCGCTAACTTTTTGGCGACTGTGTATGATTTCCTTTTCGGTGTTAAAATTAGATTGACACACCCCCTCCCGCATTACACAATTACAAGTCTTTGTTACAGTTATTCTCGTTTCTGTCATACAACTTTCATAATTGTAGATTTGACGGTGAAAATGATATTAACTGAGCCATAAAGCCATGAAAAGAGTCGCCATCATCGCCGGGGGTTCTTCTGCCGAAAGAAGTGTTTCTTTAAAGAGTGCGGCCACCATCGCTGCCCACCTGCCTTCAGACCAATACCAAAGCACGACCATTGATATCACGCCTGACGGATGGATCGACATGGCATCCGGAAACCCGCTCGATCTCAACCAATTTCGCCTGGTGGATAAAGCGGGAAATGAAATTCAGCGATTTGATTTTGCTTTCATCATTATTCATGGAACACCTGCTGAGGATGGCAAGCTCCAGGGATATTTGGAAATGATGGGCATACCGCACAGTGCATGTGGTGTATTGTCCAGCGCTCTTACATTCAATAAGCAAATGTGCAAGGATCACCTGAAACAATATAATATCCCCATGGCTGAAAGCATGATCGTATACGACATAGCAGATCGTGCAGAAGTTGAAAGGCACCACATCCATCCGCCCTTTTTTGTCAAACCGAATAATAATGGTTCGAGCTATGGCGTGACGAAAGTCAAGGAGTGGCCGGAGTTGCAAAATGCGATCACCTCCGCGCTTGTATTTGATCATGAGGTTATGATCGAAAGGGCACTCGTCGGAAAAGAGTTTTCATGCGGTGTCGTCAGAGAAGGGACACAGCTTCATGTATTTCCCGTGACGGCTATCATTCCGAACGGTGAATTTTTTGATTTTGCCGCCAAGTATGAAGGCGAAAGCCAGGAAATCACACCTGCACCGATCAGCGCCGAATTAATGATGCAGTGCCAGGAGAGATCGGCATTTCTCTATAAGATTTTGGGATGTCGCGGGATGGTAAGGTTTGATTATATCCTGGAAAACGGAGTCTTTCATTTATTGGAAGCTAACACAACACCGGGTATGTCAGAAGCATCGATCATACCACAACAAGCCATAGCTTACGGATGGACGATTGGCGAGATGCTCGATATCGTCGTGAAAGATTGCATGAAGAATCCTAACTAGGGTCGTTTCGATCCCCATAGCTATCGGGACTCAACGACCAACAGAATTTTAATTTTATTTAAGTTAAAACAAAAAATAAAGAAA
>JANMVA010000114.1:0-5258 GCA_031392195.1 Saprospiraceae bacterium
CGATCGCTATAATGCCGGATGATCCGGCCAAGATATTCTCCGGACTTTATGCCCTCTTCAGCGTGGTTGTCTTCGTTTCCACCATTGCTGTCATGTTTGCTCCGGTAGGGCACCGGCTTCTGCACAGCCTTCACCTCGAAGATGATCTTGACAAATAAGCTTCAGATCGTTTCGGGATGAGAATCATTGTTAATTTTACTGGCTCATCAGATCCCCTGCCCTATCATTCATTCATGGTAAAGACAAAGAGATTTATGCGTTGTTGTTACAGGGGTTTGACCCTGCTGTTCTTCATTTGTATTGCTTCAAATTCATTCGCACAGCCAGAATTTCCTTACGTCCTCAGAAGCGATGAAAGCGCACCTCTCTGGATCCAAAAAATGTATGAGCCGCATGCAGACCCGGGTGAAGTAACGACTCTTTACAATACATACTATAAGGACCACGCTTTCGTCAAAAATCAGCACACGCAGTATTATAAGAGATGGCTTTTAAGTTTTAGCCGGACCATTGTTCCTGATCCCGTCAATGACGCACGCTACATGGACCAATACATTGCTCAGGAACAACAACGCATGCCGGCATCATGGTCTCCCATCGGCCCCATCGATTGGGATCATAGTGCCGCAGGAAGAAGTTATTGCCCCGGCTCCGCACATGTCTACACAGTAGAACAATCACTATCCAATCCTGACATCTTATATGCGGGCTCGGCCAATGCGGGAATCTGGAAGAGCACAGATCATGGACTCAACTGGAATGCATGCACAAACAACTTTCTCGTAGGTACTGTAACCTCACTCGAAATTGATCCGGTCAATCCCAGCATTGTGTATGCGGAATTGTTATCCAGTGTTTATAAAACAGTCAATGGAGGATCAACATGGAATCCAACAGGTGATGGATCCTTTCAGGATCTTGAATTAAGCGTTCGTGACATACGCTGTCATCCGGATGAACCAAACAGAGTCTTTGCCGCAACAAACGAAGGACTTTACAGGTCAACGAATTCAGGTTCAACATGGACGAATATTTTTGCAGGCGAGATCTTGGAAATTGAATTTCATCCGGTTCGCCCCGATACGATTTACATGGTGCGCAAGGATGGGATGGCGACCAGGTTTTATCGTTCACTCAATGGCGGAAATTCATTCACACAATTCACATCAGGCTGGCCTGCACCAAACGTTGGGAACAATGAACATCAGGAAAGAACAGAAATTGCGGTATCACTGAATGCTCCTGATAAAGTCTATGCATTAGCGACAGGATCAGCAAATGGTGGATCCGGTTTGTATGGTGTGTATGTCAGCAGTAATCTCGGCGCGAACTGGACATTCAAGTGTTGCGGTGCGGGACCTGGTGGTCCTCCGGGTGTAGATAATCCAAACCTCATGGGATGGAGTGATCAGGGTCTCGATGATGGTGGACAGTATTATTATGACCTCGCATTTGCAGTGAGCCCGTATGACAAAGATTCTATCTGGGTATGTGGCGTCAACCTGTGGGTATCTGGAAATGAAGGCACGACGTTTACCTGTCCTTCTGCATGGAGCCATTCTTACAAACCTCAATTTGTACATGCAGATATTCATGATCTGACCTACTACGAACATACCGGTGAGTTGTGGCTCGCTGGTGATGGTGGAATATTTTATTCAAATGATCGCGGTGCGAACTTCCACAGACGCAATGTCGGAATATTGGGAACAGACTTCTGGGGATATGGGCAGGGCCATTGGTTTGGAGATGTCATGTTAGGAGGCGCATACCATAATGGTGTGATGCTGAAAGAAGAAGATGTATATCTCAATGGATGGATCTGTACCGATGGTGGCGATGGTGTTGGTGGTTATGTCAATCCCGGTTATGACAGGCAGGTATACAGTTGGTTTAACATGAAAGACATGCAAAGTGACAGGACGATCGATCCTGTCACTCGCGATTATTACAATCAACCCAACAGTACATACATTACCGGCGCATCGAGCGATATACTCTTTCATCCGAATTACTACGGAACATGGTACACAGGATCGGGAGAAAAATTACTTCGCACGACGGATAATGGTTATTCATTTCAAGAGATCCATGACTTCGGTGTTGATGTGGCTTCGATGGATCTGAGTGTCTCTGATCCGGATGTGATTTACGTTTGCACATTCCCCGGGTGGTGGGACATCAAGCGTATTTATCGATCGGATAATGCAGGTCAAACATGGATTGAGATCACACCACCTGAATCCATTCTCAATCATCCGAATGATGACTGGGTTCCGTATGACATTGTTGTTTCTCCCGACAATCCGATGGATGTGTTTATCGCCAGGACATCTATGTATAATGGTTATCCGGGTATGAATGGATACACAGTTTATAAATCAGTCAATGGTGGTGCATCGTGGACAAACATCAGCGGTACTAATCTCAATGGCGAGTATCCAACCAACATGATCTATCAACGCGGAACAAATGATGGGATCTATATTGGAACCCGCAGGGCTGTTTATTACCGGAATGGAAATATGTCTGACTGGACTCTCTATAATAATGGTTTGCCAGCAAGAATACACTCCGCTAAAATGGCCACATGGTATCGGGAAGGAAAATTGCGGAATGCAACTGACCGCTCCGTTTGGGAAACACCTTTTTATGAAAGCTCACAACCTGTCGCGATCCCTTCTGTGCAAAAGCAATTTCTTTTTTGTCAGCGCGATACAGCCTTCTTCACTGATTTGTCCGTGTTAAATGAAAATGGTGCAACCTGGCAATGGAATTTTCCCGGAGGAGTCCCTTCTTCTTCCGCCATCAGGAATCCAAAAGTTGTTTATCCTAATCCGGGTGTATTCGATGTTTCATTAACTATCAATGACAATAATGGAACGGACACAAAAACGATTTCCCGCATGATCACGGTGGACAATCGGTGTTATCCCGATACAACTCCGGGAGGCGCACTCAAACAACTTACTCATCCTGACTACGTCAAAGTGAATGACCTTAATCTCACCGGAATGAATTTCACCATCACAGCCTGGGTCAAGCCGAATGGAATTCAGAATGAATACACGGGTATCGTGATGAATGATGCCAATGCTGCAGGATTTAATTTTCGTCAGAACAACATGCTTGCCTATCACTGGCCTGGCGGCGCATGGTGGTGGGATAGTGGCCTCATCGTTCCTTCCAATCAATGGTCATATATAGCGATGGTGGTTCAGTCAGGTTCAGTTACGCTTTATGTGAATGGATATTCAGCTACGCATTCAACCGGCGTTCAAGCAATGACATTGGATGATGTGCGCATCGGCAGTTATCAGGGATGGGGAGACCGTAATTATAGAGGTGAGATCGATGAGGTTTGTATCTGGAACAGATCATTGTCGCAGGATGAAATCAGGCTTCAACGTCATCTTACAAAAAACCCCGTTGCAGACCCAACGATCAAAGCCTATTTTCAGTTTGATGAAGATATCAGTTCAGGCTTCGTGATCAATAAGGCTTCAGGTAAAGACGGCATATTAAATGCAGGAGCGCACATCATCGAATCAAATGCACCTATAGGATCGGGAACAAGCGAAATAAAAAACATCACAACCAGTGGACTCGCTGCATTTAACAATGGTGGTGATGTTGATATTGAGTTCGGGTCTCCACATCCCAATGGGAAAGTTGTGGTCAGTCACTTGCGTGTGTCACCGGACACCATGCCTGCAAGTCTTGTACAGCAGGGAGGATATTATATCATCAATAATTATGGCACCAACCAGCAGTTTGGAGAGATCGGCGATATGAATTTTAAGAAATGCGGCTCCATCAGTAACGAGATGGCCGATCAATTCAGCTTTAATTTATTCAAGCGATCATCCAATGATACAGGCTTAGTTTGGGAAGGAGTGTTCGCTGATAACTTTGATGCGACACCGGGACTGCTCGGATCAGTAAATGGAAATAATGTCTCGCATCTCAATTCCTTCAGCCAGTTTTTATTGATGCGTAATGATGTGGAAGATGGTTACGCAGATGTAGTGATCACGACACCCGGTGATCCAAATCCATCTGTTCCGGGTGGAGAGAGTATAAGCCTGCTGATTTATGCATATGAACAGGGATTGAAAATGCCTGTTCTGACGGGAATTGAATTGCAGCAATTAGGTGCCCCCGTTGCAGGCCAGATGGCTTTTCTTTCTGATAGTGCGGCATTGATTTTTTATAATGGAAATCAGTGGCTCGAGCTAAAGAGCCAGTCAATGCTTCAGACAGTAATACCTGAATTAAATCAGAATGCCGTATCAGTATCGCTTCCGGGAAATGGAACGGGTTCTTCATACTTGCTGAATCTCAACAATGGATTATTAAAGCTTCCTTCTTTCTCATCAACGCAGATCCTGACGATCGATCAACCGGCAGTGGGAATGGTAGTATATGACAACACAACAAATATGCCTCGTTATTTTAACGGGCATCAATGGCAATCATTCAGTACCCAATCAACAACGTTACCTGTTTCATTGAATGCACCCACTAGTATTAATGGGATAGCGATCAACCAGAATACAAAGCATGCGATCTCCGTGTTGGAGTTTAATCCGGCAGACGGAAAGACATTTCAATTGCCGGTTGTCAATCACGATGTCATTTATAATCCGGCCCAGGGATTGATTTGTTTTCATCCTTCACTTAAGACGTTGATGATGTTTGATGGAGAAAAATGGAATAAAATATATTGATGAGCATTTATAATTGGCTAATGACATGTTGATCTATCCGAATATTTTTATCAATGGTGAAATCATGCCCCGTGAAAAGGCATTAATTCCGGTTTATGATCTGGGGCTTTTGCGCGGCCTTGGTGTCTTTGATTTTTTTCGGGTATGGGATGGCATTCCTGTCTTTGCAGAGGACCATATTCAGCGTTTGCAAAATTCATTGCGCATCATAGGTCTGAATACGGGAGTTGGGGATAGCCAGTGGTTAGAATGGTTTTACCAGATGATCCGGATCAATAATGCCGATCGCGCCGGATTCCGTGTGGTGGTGACAGGAGGATTTAGTGAAGATGGCTATTCGATACCGGAAGAGAAAAACATCTTCATGATGCTCCATCAATTACCGCCAAATGATCCTGTTCAGTATGAAAATGGAGTAAGCTTGCTGACATCTTCTTATCAGCGCGACATACCGTCTAGGACCGACTCGTTGACCGGGCTCCCAAACCGGCGCGCCTTTCGCGAGGCCGTCGCTCGGTTGGCCGACAG
>JANMVA010000224.1:0-7091 GCA_031392195.1 Saprospiraceae bacterium
CAATATATATTGGGAGGTTCCAATAAAGTTGAATTAGATGAATTTGGGAATTGGGTAATCGCGGGCCAGCGTCCAAACCCAAACTGTGTGGGTTGTTTTAGTTTCATTCCCTACATTTTCTCAGTTACACCCGATTTCTCAAAAGTATTATGGCTGACCGGGTTTATAGATCCCCCGCCTAATGCTTCCAGTTATATAGTTTACGGAATGACAGAAACTTATGATGGATATGTTGGGGTGGGTGATTATAGTGTTTATAATTATACCATTTCTTCTTTTGAATCAGGAGGGCTTTTGTTTAAGGCATCTACTACTGGTGATAGCTTATGGGTGAAATATTATATTCCATTGGGATGGGAACAAAGCGAAGTTGAATGGGCACAATTACATGATATTAAAACAACACCATTTGGAACCATAATAGCAACGGGAGTTATTACAGATAGTGAATTAGATCTAAAACGTCCGTGGGTACTCCATCTGGACAGCGATGGTTGCTTAGTCCCAGGATGTAACATTGTTAAAACAGAAGATGAACAGGCATCAACCGAAGAACGAAAGCGTTTCAAAATATATCCCAATCCGGTTTCTGACGATCTTTATTTGTTAAGTAAAATTTCATCCGATAACCCAATGAAAATTCAGCTTGTAAATCATAGCGGTATCGTGATAAAGACAAGAGAATTTACACCCGGAATGGGGAATCAATACATCCTTTCAGTCGAAGAACTGATACCCGGCCCTTATTTTTTAATTCTTACAGACCCCCTGACATCCAGATCAGAAAGTCATGCCTTCCTAAGGCAGTAGTTATGAGTTATTGTCGAAGCATTTAATAGGAGGGACAAAATGACGTGGGTGGGAGATCTCTAAAGTGAATGAACCCTTTTAAGAGATTGACAGATTTCGACGAAATCTGTCAGCATCAGTTAAATCATGAATATGTTATCCTCTGAAAACCAATTCAAATTGAAAATCACCATTTGGCAGTCACATGAATCAGGGATTTTGGATGCTGAGAACCTTCGAAAACCCATTTGAACTGAAATAATAAATCCCATTAGGAAGGTTGGATACATCAATCTTTTGTGTTTCAGAATAATTTTCTAGCACTCCGGATTTTACTCTGCGGCTAAGGATATCGACCAAAAACCAATTATTATCCTCCAAAAATCTTCCACCAGTCACCACATTAATTTCATCATCTGCCGGGTTCGGAAAAATGGAAAATGTACGATCTACCCCAATTGCTTTTGTACTGACAATCCCTTCATCACAATACACATCATCACCGGGTAGAAAATCAGGAAGAAAATTTGGACCTGAAGTCCAGAAACAAAACTCTTCCGGATAGCCTGATTGTCGAGAAGAAGAAATATGCCCGAAATCATACCAATAACTTTCACCCGGCTGGATAGCAACATCTTCAACTAACAGATAATTACCTTCCAAAGAATTGCAAAAAGAGAAATTGACCGGAATCCCGAATGCAATGTTGATCCAAAATGAATTGACCACTTCATGACCGGTGTTGGTTATTTCCATTTTAAAATTGCCGCCTTCAAAATTCAGGAGATATCGCTGGAATTGTTCATCCCAAAATGATTCAATCGCGATCGTATCCTGCTGAACAATGGCTGTAATCGCTACACTCACTTCTGCTTCTGAATCGATGAATGTATACTCAGGAAAGTACCTGAACCATCCCTGGGCTTTACTGGTGTAGAGATAAGTTGTATCAATTTCTGTGAATGGTCCTGATCCATAAGCGCCTGCAATGCCAATGCCGTCCTCATCTGCGTAAATTATAACTGGCCTTAATGCTGAAGGAGCTGACACATACGTATCCAGGAGTAAACCTGAGGTATCATAGAGCAAGATTTCATATTGGAGATAGTTTCTATTTTTTAGGACCGCAATACGTTCGTTTGTTGCGGTAACATCTATAAATTCTAAAGGTAGAGTTACAAGAGTGTCGAATTCAAGGTTTCTCCGAAATCTTAATAATAATTTCTCTGTTCCTTTTGTAAGTATATAAAAAATGCTGTCTGAGCCTGCCCAGAATTTATCCGGATCACGCATTTGATCATCGTAATTATTAGATATTCCCGAATGATATTCGATATCTCCATTATCTATTTCCTGATTATAAAATCCAATTTGACCAATAGAGGCCGTGATGAAGTTTTCTGTGCCGGGCTCCAATATTACCATACGAGGTTGCCCTGATAATGCATAAGATGATTCCCATAGGATGGAAGCATCAACAGAAGAGATTTTACGAACATCGCCATCCAGAAGCAATAAAATGTTTTCATCAGGACTAACAGCCACGAAAGGTCTCTCAGTAAACTCGTCTAATTGAATATGCCACACCGATTGCATAGCCGGATCAAATTTTTCTATATAATAACCATGAATACCTGCATCGCAATTGCGAACACTGTACATGACAAGAAAACCACCATCCGGAAAAACAAGTGAGCTTTCATTCTTAAAATCTTCATCAGCCAAATGAGAAATTTTTATTTGATCAATCAATGTGGCTGTACTATCCAGGATCGTGACATATATGTTTTCATTTGAAAATGATCCGGGAATACGTGAAGAAACGTTAGAAATCAACCAACTTCCATTACTAAAGCGATCCAGATTCTCCTCCTGGTTATGGAACCCTTCAGAAAAGACCCTTTCGATATTTTGACCTAAGCCGGAATAGCTGAGGATTAAGGACAAAAGTCCAGTGAAAACCAGGTTCAGTTTCCTGTAAAAGCCGGGCTTTGAGTATGTTGGGTTCATGATAGCTAAGTTAGGCAGTAAAGGAACCAGTGCAGGTGATTCAAATGTCGGCTTATTAACAGGACGACAACTTTTTCCGGAATAAAAAGGCGTATTTTTGCACCCTCCAATGAGTGATCAGATCAAGCATGAGTGCGGCATAGCACTGATCAGACTGCTGAAACCATTACAATACTACCAGGATAAGTATGGTACATCCCTGCATGGGATATACACCCTTCAGCTTCTGCTCCAAAAAATGAGAAACAGGGGCCAGGACGGCGCCGGCGTGGTCACGATCAAGCTGGACACCAAGCCCGGTACCCGCTACATCAGCCGAAAACGAAGCAACGGTCCTCAATACCTGAAAGAAGTCTTCCAAGGCATCCTACACCATTTTGAAGATCTGACTCCTGAGCAACTCAGTGACAGTCAATGGCTAAAGGACAACAAACCCTATATGGGCGAAGTCCTGATGGGCCACCTCCGATATGGCACCCACGGCGACAATTCCATCGAGACCTGCCACCCATTCGTGCGACTCAATAACTGGATCACCCGAAACCTGGTCCTCGCCGGTAATTTCAACCTGACCAATGTCGACGAACTCTTTGACGAGCTGGTCAGGCTGGGCCAATATCCAAAGGAGCGATCCGACACAGTCACAGTCCTTGAGAAAATCGGCCACTTCCTCGACAGCGAAGTGGAACGGCTCTTCAAATGGTATAAAACGGATGGCTATGATAACGCCCGCATCACGGACCTGATCGCCGATAACATCGATGTCCAACGCATCCTTCGAAACGCCTGCAAGAAATTTGACGGCGGCTATGTGATGGGAGGAATGTTCGGACACGGCGACGCATTCATTTTCCGCGATCCAAATGGTATCCGACCTTGCTTTTATTATACCGATGATGAAATCGTCGTGGCAGCATCCGAGCGACCTGCATTACAAACGACATTGAATGTCAGCGCGCGATTTATCCATGAACTTGAACCAGGTCATGCACTGATCATCAAAAAAGATGGCAAGCATGATGTTGTTCCATTTATTGAGAAGAAAGAAAAGAGAAGCTGTTCGTTCGAACGCATCTATTTCAGCCGCGGTTCGGACAAGGATATCTATGTTGAACGCAAGCAATTGGGAAGGAATCTTGTAGACCGAGTTCTCAAAGCTGTTGACTACAATTTTGAAGACACTGTATTCACATACGTTCCAAATACGGCAGAAGCAGCCTTCTACGGCATGATGGAAGGACTTCATGATGCGTACAATAAAATCAAAGCCGAAAAGATCATTGCAGCAAATGGCAAGATGAGCGCTGAAGAAATCACAGCTCTCATGGCCAAACAACCGCGCATCGAAAAGCTCGCGAACAAAGATGAAAAGCTTAGGACATTCATCGCCAGCATCGATACGCGTCATGAAATGGTATCGCATGTCTATGATGTCACTTATGGTATCATCCAGAATGATGTCGACACACTGGTGTTACTTGATGATTCAATCGTTAGAGGAACGACATTGCGCGATTCAATTATCCGCATGGTGGCGCTTCGATTGAAACCGAAAAGAATTATTGTCGTCAGCAGCGCACCGCAGATCCGCTATCCCGATTGCTATGGCATCGATATGTCCAAGATGGGTGAATTTGTTGCGTTTAAAGCATTGGTCGACATTCTAAAAGAACAAGGCAAAGAACAGCTGATCAAAGATTGCTACATCAGATGTAAAGCCGAATTGCAAAAACCAAAAGACCTCATCACCAACCAGGTGCAGGCTCTGTACGAACATGTCTCAGAAGAATGCATTTCCAAAATGGTCGCGAAGATCGTTTCACCGGAGGACATGGATGTGCAGGTGGATGTGATCTTTCAAACATTAGAAGGCCTCCATACAGCTATTCCTGAACACACAGGTGACTGGTACTTCTCAGGCAATTATGCGACCCCGGGAGGGAATAAGGTGGTGAATAAGGCGTTTATCAATTATATCGAAGGGAAGAATGAGAGAGCGTATTGACGAATGACGAATGACGAATGACGAGTAACGAGGGACGAATGACGAGTGACGAATTACAAATGACGAGTGACGAATGACGATTTTTTAATTCGCAAATCGTAAATCGTAAATCGTAAATCGTAAATTCAAAGGCAAGGACAGTTGAAAAAGTAAAACATTACCCGTGCAGTTATGCCCGATATCATAAAGCTATTACCGGATTCCATCGCTAACCAAATAGCTGCGGGTGAAGTCATCCAGCGGCCGGCGTCTGTGATCAAGGAACTGCTGGATAATGCAGTGGATGCGGGTGCGACAGAGATCAATGTCATCATCAAGGATGCAGGGAAGACGCTAATCCACATACAGGATAACGGGACGGGAATGTCGCCCACGGATGCGCGGATGAGTCTTGAGAGACATGCTACGTCTAAGCTTAGAAAAGCTGAAGATCTGTTTGATATCAAGACGATGGGATTTCGCGGCGAGGCTTTGGCTTCGATCGCTGCAATATCTCATATGGAAATAAAGACAAGACGTGCGGAGGATGTGATCGGTACACGCATTATGGTGGAAGCATCTGTAGTGACTGTGCAGGAAGGATGTCAATGTCCTGTCGGTACGTCGATCATCGTGCGGAATTTATTTTATAATGTTCCGGCGCGCAGGAAGTTTTTGAAAAGTGATCCGGTCGAGATGCGTCACATCCTCGATGAATTTCACCGCCTCGCCTTGGCGTTTGAAGCAGTGCAGTTCAGGTTATTACACAATGATCAGGAAGTTTATCATTTGCCTGCATCGACATTGCGCAACAGGATCCTGAATATTTTTGGCAAGAAAATAAATGAGTTTCTCGTACCGGTTGATGAAGAAACGAATTATGTCAACTTCGCCGGGTACATCGGAAAGCCGAAGCTTGGAAAGAAATCGAGGGGCGAACAGTTTTTATTTGTCAACAGGAGATATATCCGCAGTTCGTATTTGCAGCACGCGGTAAAATCTGCCTACGAGGATATTTTGCCTGAAGATCAATTTCCATTTTTTGTTATGTTCCTCGACATCAACAGCGACAAGATCGATGTCAATGTGCATCCGACAAAGCAGGAGATCAAATTTGAAGATGAGCGCATTATCTACAATTACCTGCGTGTAGCATGTCGTCATGCACTTGGAAAATACAGCATCACACCATCGCTTGATTTCGAACAGGAAACCGGGATCGAGAGAGCATCTACGGATGGAGGCGTCCATTCAACTTTTCCGAGAGAATGGAGTACACTGGAAAAAGACCGACACCAGGAAAAAGAGAATATTAAAAAATGGGGTACACTGTTGCAATCGATCGAAGGGTTTTCGATCGACAAGAATGATGAGCACAGTGAGCTGACGCAATCACACAATCCTTTGTTCCAGGAAACGGCGCAGGAAGAGAATGGATTTGGTGCGGTGCCTGCGCATATCTGGAACAGATATATCCTCATCACCGGTTTATCCGAACTGACGATCATTGATCAGCGGGCGGCGCATGAGCGGGTGTTGTTTGAATCGATCATGAAGGACCTCGCCAATCACAGTCCGTCGATCCAGAAATTATTATGGCCTGAAACGATCCAGAGCAATACATCAGATAGTGTGTTGCTGCAGGAATTGTTACCACACTTGCAATATCTCGGTTTTGATATTGCGGAGTTTGGACATGGTAGCTTTATCATTCATGGTATACCGGCGATCATTACGGACCTCATCTCGCCGCAGCAGGCTATCGATGATATTCTTGACAGGTTTAAGAATAACAGGCAGGACATTGAGATGAAGCCGATCGAGCATATCGCGGTGGCGCTGGCTTCCAATCTCAGTCGCAAGCGCGGGGATACGATGACCACAGAGGAGATGCAGTTGCTGATCGAGCAATTGATGGCGACGGAGAATCCGTATGCCAGTCCTTCTGGCCGGAAGACATTTATCTCGATGGCGAAGGAGGAAATCTTCAGACGCTTCCAATCGTAAAGAAAACCTGATATTCGTGCGGATATGATGCCCATCACCCCGATTGTCAAGCACCTGTTGATTATCAATGTGCTTGTATTTATAGGAATGCAACTATTGCCACCCGGGTGGCGGGAAATGCTGTCCTTTTATTCCCCTGTAGCCAGTCCGGAAATTCATGCGCTCTTAGATCAATATAAGCCTGAGCTATTACCTTATTACAATGTGAACCATGGGCTTTTTCGCCCATTCCAGATTATAACCTACATGTTTACTCATGCAGATATTTCGCATATCCTTTTTAATATGCTTTCGCTCTTTT
>JANMVA010000168.1:0-2829 GCA_031392195.1 Saprospiraceae bacterium
TTCACGCGGCCTTGCCCGGCCACCCGGAAATAAACATAGATGCCAGCGTATTTGAAAGCATCAACAGCTCTTTAATGGCGCTGAAAAGGAACTACAGCCCCGAAGGATTAATTGGCCAAATGATCCGGATGAATCAGATCATGGAATCTCTGGCCAGCATGATTCCAAAGATAGAGGAACGGGATCCATTAGGTCCTCCCACTATCTGGAAGTCGCATAGCGAACATCTGTTGGCGCACGACGGGCACCTGGAGTCATATGGCAAGCATCTGTACAGGCATGACCAGCATCTCAGCACACATGACGGACATCTCAAGACACATGGGGAGTATTTGGAACTTTTGAACGGTCGACTGAACGCCCTGAGCAAGTAAACAACAATTCAAAGGACTAAGCATTTTTGTATTATGTTTCCAAGCATTGAATATTAGCCATGTCTCTCACAGCTGCATTGGTCCGCATTAAGATCCTCCATACGGTCATCTGGATTTTTTTCAATGTTGTCATCTTCTACCTTCTCTATGCAGTCATCGCGGATAAGATTGACATATGGGTATGGATCTGCCTTTGTTTCATTTTATTGGAGGGGCTTGTCCTGTTAGTCTTTAAAAAAATCTGCCCGGTGACAATTATGGCGAGGAAATATTCGGATTCACAGGAACCTAATTTTGATATTTACTTACCTAAGTGGCTTGCTAAGTATAACAAAGAGATTTATACGGTGATCGTTTTGATCGCTGTGATTATTCTGATTTTCCGCATCATAAATTGAGTGCAGGAACAAAAAAATAGCCGCTGATTACGCTGATTTGCGCTGAAATACACTTTCATATTCCATACTTTGTCAGCCGCTAATTGCGCTAATTTTCGCTAATTGAATTTTGCCAACGGTTGCTGTTTGGAATATCTTAAAGTTTTGCACCAGCCATCACAAATGATTTCAAAAATTCCCTTGCATAAGGTGAAACCCAAATATCACCATTGCCCAGCGGATAGGGTGAACTGAGCATATCACTATTTGACATCAGTACAATCGATAATTTTTTATCAGGTACTCTGATGATCAAAGATGACATGCCTGTCCAATAACCATAGTGCCATGTTAAGGTGATTCCTTCTTTTTGCTGAATAAACCAACCTAATCCATACGGAAGTGTTTTTCCATCAACCGAAATCATGGGAGAAAATACCTTTTCCTTTATGGTATCTGTCAATAAGATGTTACCATCAAATGCTGCTGCATATTTTAGCATATCATCTATATTAGAAATTAACCCGGCGGCTGTACTGAAGTTTTTCGGATATTCAACTGTCTGGTTACCATTGGAACTATACCCCTGCGCTGTATTTAGCTTTAAACTGGTGGTATCAAATCCATTTAATCCAGCTAACCGCATATCACGAGGAGCTGTATTTTCTAATCCAAGAGGTTGCATTATTCTTTCAGTAGCAAGTTGATCAAACGATTCACCCGTTGCTGATTGCATCACATTTGACAGCAAAGCGTATCTGTCACCATTATATTTAAATTGCGTGCCCGGTATCCCCTGGGATGTATGAGTCAATAAATGTATGACACGAACAATTCCACCTTCATCCGGCAGATTGATTCCATAATCAGTGACCGGATCTTGAAGGTCAATTATATTTTCATTTACAAGTTGCATCAACACGACTGAAGCAAATGTCTTCGTCAGGGAAGCAAGATGAAATATAGTAGAGTTCGAAACTAACTTCTGCTGGTATACATTTGCGTGGCCATAGCTCTTCGTCCAAATAACTTGTCCATCCCTTACAATACCCGCCACCATACCGGGAATGTTGGACTCTATTCGAAGGTTATCAAATTTTGTTTCGAATTCTTCAATACTGCTACTGGATACAGGGTTAGAAATATTTTCTTTATCACATGATGAGAACCCCGTTAATAACACCAAAGCTGTTATTGCAAGAAATAAGGTTTTTGTAAAATAAACTTGTAGCATATAAATGAATTAAATATTGATGGGCCTCCTTCTACAAAGTAACCTTATTAAACGGCATAGCGTGATTACGACGGCAGGATTGACAACATTAAGGAATCATTAACCTAAAATAAATTTACGTGCCTTTAGCCTCAGGAATTATACGTGGGATCCTAGTGCACAATATTCCATTTTCGATAGTAGAATATGTGACTCAAAATTGTTCGAGTGTTCGGACGACTATTTCAGGCAGAAAACGAGGTCCTAAATTGAAGGATCATAGCTAGAAATAGAAAATGAAAACTAACAAGCGAAGCAAAACGGATCATTAAATAAAAGCTCGAGCGATTACACGAGTTTTTTGAGTCACGAGCTTTTTTGGTTACTTTTTTTGCGGAAAAAAAAGTGACTTACGAGGAAACTTCTTTCATCATCTCCTTAATCACAGCATCCGGCGACATCTCATACTTAAATCCAACTCTCAACGCCTGCAGACCCGCAGTTCCTTGTAAGTCTTCAAGATCAAGACGCTCAATTGTTTTGTCGAGATAATCAATGGATTGCAGATAAGTGAGATACTGGATATATTCCTCCGCTTCCCAATCCTGACTATAGACAATCGACAACTTCCCTGGCTGAGTCAACCTTTCTGAAGTGCCTTTGATGTAAGCTTTATCGATCCGCTTTTTCAATATCTCATAACGGATATTGTAAGCACCATCCACATCAAATCGCTTCTCATCCATGCGGAAACGGATCGCCAATGGATTGCTATGGGCGAGGATCAATGATGTAATGCCCAATGGCATCGGCAATTCATCTTTGTACGACTGATGCAAATTCTCCACACCACAGGTGATCAGCA
>JANMVA010000473.1:0-1812 GCA_031392195.1 Saprospiraceae bacterium
CACCAACCACGTTCGAAATGTTTAAAAAACTCAAGTCTTTATTTGTCATCGAAGAGGGTGAAACACCAGCTGAGAATAAAGCGACCAACACCCCATCCAATTCCAATCAGAGCCCCCGAAAGGATATCCCTAATCCACAGAGGCCGGTAGTCACTGCAGACGGGAATGCAAAAGGCCAGGTGCAGGATAAATTCCTTGAGGTGTTATTTGGCGCACTGGAATCGAACAACCAGGAGGGGTTCGATTATCTGGAGTTTAAAGATTTCCTTAGATCATTAGCCAATGTTCCGATGGATGACAGCACCAGGTTTAAGTCAGCTTATGCTACAGCGCAGACGATGGGGGCTACGAAGGAAAAGATATTGGCCAGTGCCCAGGCCTATATTACTATTTTGGGCAAAGAAGAAACCAAGTTCCAGGAAGCGCTAACCGGTCAGCGGGATAAAAATCTCACAAGCAAGCAGAATGAAATCAAAAAGCTGGAGCAGACTATACAGGATAAAGAGACACAGATCCAAAAGCTTAAAGCAGATATTGAAGAACATCGCAAACAGATTGGTACATTGGAAAATGATATCAATTCCGCCAGTGAGAAGCTGGTACAGACGGCCAATGATTTTGCTACGACATACCAGGCATTATTGAGCCAGATTCAGAATGATGTACAAAATATACAGTCACACCTTTAGTTAATCAGATCGGATAAATGGACGGATACAAGTCAAAAACGTTTTGGGAAAGGCCGGAAGGTGTTACAGGTGCAGTTTTCCTTGCAGCTTTTGTTGCGCTAGCAGCATTTGTTACTGTAAAATCGATTGGTGTCTTATTGGCAGCCATGACATCGGGTGTAGGTCTCGTGATCACACTTGCGGTGCTTGGAACGATCATATTCACTGCCCTTGATCCGAAAGCCCGGAACCTGGTTTGGTATATGTACAAAAGTGCCATGCGCGCCATCACCGGGATTTTTGTCAAAATGGATCCCATTGCGATTCTCAAAGGATACGTCAGTGATCTGAAGGAGAATCTCCGGAAGATGAATCGCCAGGTGAGTATGTTGCGCGGACAGATGCACAAGCTGCAGGAACTCATTCTCAATAATCGTAAGGAAATCCAAAGCAACCTTCATCTCGCCAGCCAGGCAAAGGAAACGGATAAACAAGCAATTGTCATCCTGAAGAGCAGGAAAGCAGGCCGATTGAAAGAATCGAACATGAAGCTCGAAGATCTCTATAAAAAAATGGAGATCCTGTATCGTGTCCTTGGCAAGATGTATGAGAACAGTGAAGTGATGCTTGAGGACATTCAGGACCAGGTGGAGATCAAAGAGCAGGAACGCAAGGCTATGCACGCCAGTCATAGTGCGATGAAATCGGCGATGAGCATTATCACCGGTGATGGCGACAAGCGGGCTATGTTTGATATGGCACTGGAAGCAATTGCTGATGATGTGGCGAATAAAGTAGGAGAGATGGAGCGATTCATGGATATGTCGGAGAACTTCATGAAGTCAGTCGATCTTCAAAATGGTATCTTCGAAGAGGAAGGATTAAAAATGCTCGAGAAGTGGGAAAAGGAAGGCGTGTCTGCTATCCTCGGTGAGCAAAAAGAGACTTTGTTGAAAGAAGCTGAAGATGACTCCAATGTGCTCGATATCAATGCTCCGATCAAGCGGCCTGAAAAAGTTGAAAGCCGGCGGAATCAATACGATACCTTTTTCGAATAATCCCAAACAATAGAAAAACAAAACCAAAACATGGCAACACGACTGACTGCATTTTCAAAATTCGTCATCACACTCGTTATTCTCGG
>JANMVA010000526.1:0-3028 GCA_031392195.1 Saprospiraceae bacterium
AAAACTAAGCAAATCAGGAAGAAGTGCTTCTTTGCTCCTGGTTATTGTCCTTTGGCAATTCAACTTTTTTTATGTGCGCTATATAGTTAAAAAAGGCCACCACTCTCGTGATGGCCTTTTTTATTTGGAATTCTAAACAGACGCTTCGGGTTATTTCCTTCCTAACCACCAGCCAATAACACCCCCGACGACCCCACCCATCACTACATTGATCACGATATCAATGAGTACACAGGTAATGGATGTAAACATGGTGGAATAAACATACAATCCCAAATCCAGGGCAAGGGCCAGCAACAACATAAATAATGCGCCATTCTGAAGGCCTGATGAAAAGGAATTGACTCCCGGAAATTTTGATAGGACCCAGGCAAGAAAGATTCCATAAAGAAGATTTGAAACGATACCCAAGGCAATGTTCATTTCTTCTTCAGGGCGCATGCAACCAGAGCAATTCGTCATGGTGTCTTTCATCAAAAATCCCCAGATCAGGAAACCCAGGAGAAAAAAGACAATGCCTCCGAGAAGGCCGGCAATTAAGGTTTTCGTACTCATGTTTTGAAAGTTATTAGGTTAGAAATAGTTGGATCATTAAATCTACCAAATCATAAAGGATTTTGGGTTGCCTGAATGACGTTTAGTTTAAGCGGATGATTTTTTGAATGCCTGGAGTAACAAGTACCTTAGACCTATGTCATCCAGAACCGGAACGAAACCAATCCCCAAACCCTCCCTCCTTCATCAATACGCTTTCCCGCTTTTCTTACTCTTCTTCGTTTTTGTACTGTGGGGTTTCTGGACCTCGTATTACAGTACATTTTTCCAACCTCATCCGACTGCAATACGGTTACATGGCACCGCCATGACCCTATGGTGCCTGATGCTGATCAGCCAGGCTTTTCTGATCAGGTGGAAGAAATACAAACTGCACAGGTCCATAGGAATGATCTCGTATGTGCTTGTTCCATTTATCATCTGGTCTGGTCTTCATCTTGCATACCTGACCATCCAACAGGCTCCACAGGGATCCAATCCTTACTATTACATGATCGCTCTGATGTATAACTCACTCATCGTTTTTGCGATCCTGTATGGACTAGCCATGTGGCACCGAAAGAAAAGCGTAATTCATGCACGCTACATGATCAGCACAATTTTTCCGATCATCACCCCGGTGACGGATCGATTGATCTATAAGTATTTTGATTTTCTGGTTCCACTTGCACCCACCTCTTCGGAAGGGATGCCACTCGTGCCTGCCTTTGGATTTGCGATCGGAGATCTGATCCTCATCGTCCTTATCATCATCGATTGGCGAAAACACAAACGGTTGACGGTCTTTCCATTTGTGTTAGGATTATTGGTGTTATACCATTTGTCCGTTCTGATTTTATACAGGACCGGATTCTGGCATGCAATAGCGGACGGGATGATGAAAGTGCCTTTGTAGTAAAAGGGGAAGGCGGAGGCGAAGCAAAAGCCTACAGAATATTATTCTCTCGTTCTATTTTTTACCAGTTCAATTCCCACTGTATCATATTGGCCTGGATTATCTTTTGCAAACTGCTGAATGATTTCTTCATACGATGAAAAAGGACCCAGGCGATATTCGATAAATGTAAAGGAATCCAGGACAAAACTTTGTGAATCAACCGTAACGTGTTTTTTTCTGTGATCAAATATGTAAAATCGCTGCTCGGTCAATTCATTACCACCTTGGGTTAATTCTAAGTGAAGGTCTCCAAGAGAGGAGGTAAGATCAATTCCACAATCATTTCTAGCAACCGTATAATTTCGGGCTATTTCACTTTCAAAAAGATAAACTTCAGCTGTTACACTATCGAGGAAAAGAATAGTGTCAATGAAGAATTCCGGATATGGGTGAGGCGCCGGATCCGCATTATGATAGAAAAACCAGTGACCGGTTAACGCATATTCTATTTTACCATTTCTTATTTCTTTTGGAGGATCTTCCCTGAGATCAAAAATCTTTTCTGCATCAATGGCATGATAAACCAGATTATAATGATCATCTAAATGGCAATTCATCTCCGGACTTGTAGGCTCATCTTTACAAGACAGAATTAAAGATGATCCAAGGATGAGATAAAAAAATTGCTGCATCATGACTTGTAAAAAATTGTCCTTTTCCAGGAATCACCGGATGACTTCACCGGATATCCTTCGAGGTTATAATCATATTCCTGATAACATGGTCTGCAGGTGGCGTAAAGGCATATGTTATATTCTTTCCAGTCAACTTCAATCATGTTGTTTTCATTCCAATAGGCTGTATTGAAAATCATGTAAGGAATCTGAGGTGTAAAATTAATTTTGTCGTCGTATTTATAAAAATGCTCCACCGACAGTTCGCCATTGCCATCGTAGCCTTCTTCGTGTATGATATTTCCATTTTCCCAATAATACCGGGATGTATAACCGTATTCTCCGGACTTGTGATGAAATGCTTTCTGCATGATCATATTCCCCGAAAGATCATATTCATACTCATGGGTCCAGGACGGTTCATCAGGGTAAAGATCAAATCTGACAATCTTTAAGAGTAGACCGTCTAAATTATAGACCAGAGAATCTCTGGAGTCGGGCTCATTTTCATCCGTGTCGAAGACAAGGATTTGAGATATAAATTCTCCCGAATATTCTAAGCCATATTTCAGCCGACCGGCCTGATTGATCTCTATTAACGTGCCGGAAGAATCGTAGCTAAATTTCTCCGACCATTTTTCACCATCGTAATTATATTCTATAGCAACCAATTTATTGCCGGTCAGTGGAAGGGTTTCAGCATATTTCTCGCAGCTAAGGATAAGTACAGAAATGAGTAGAATTCCAATATTTCTCATGAGTGTTTGGGGTTTAGGCTCATAAATTAGTCAAATAAATTCATAAACGATGATGCATCAGAAAAGCATTTACTTTTGTCCATGCACTATTTTGTACCCGAGCACTCCATCGTCCGAAAAATCTGGAGCAAGAGCGACACCATCATCTTTATCTTTGCCGGCTC
>JANMVA010000561.1:0-2530 GCA_031392195.1 Saprospiraceae bacterium
TTAAAAAGTTGTTAGACTCAGAAGCAGAAGCATCAAATGTCAATTGAATTGTACAGCCAGGTAAAACTGGTTCAGATAGCTTCATTGCAAGCCCTTCAATATTAGATGCACTGGTTCCAATATGCAAATAATTATTGCCCCCAGTTTCTTCACAAATATCAAGTGAATTATCAGAAGGCCAAATTGCCCAATGATTTCCAGCAATTTCAACGTTTAATTCCTTATGATCAGCCCCAGGAGAATATTCCTCAAAATCATTAAGACATACTAAATTTGTACAAGGGTCGATTGCCTCGCAATCTGTGCATGGGCCCACATAAAATAAGACATATCCATTCAACAACCTACAATCAGGATCACAGCTTTTCGCTGTATAGAAAAAAAATTGCGTCCCCTGTTCAGATGATGTTATCTTAAAGCTTGTACTTGTAGGAACAACAGTTAAATCGGAAATACCAGGTAAAAAATAGTCTGTGATCTCCACTTCTCCTCCAAAATCATTGCATATTAAGTCTTCAAAATATATTGTGATTTCCTCATCTTCACACAAAGTATACAATAATTCACAGCAACTATTCCATGCTTCACGGACATCTTCTGGCAAAACGGTCAGGTAACACATATCACATTCTTCCACGTGATAGCCAAGGGTACATAGAATCTCTAATTCCGGATCGGTTATTGTCCGTCTTGTTTCTCCATTTCCTACATCAAGTCCTGGCTGCATGACATAGTTAACATTTTGGGAATTGCAATATCTATCAAGGTGGCTAAATGAACCTTGAATTGTACTGCCAGTATTATCTAAGGGAGCTAATGCACTCTCACCAAAAACAAAATCGATTGTTCCACTTAAATCACATTGATCTACAACTGCCTGTTGGAATTTAGAAATATTAGCCAACTCGGATGTTATAGTCCAGCAATTCTCAATACAATCACTTGTAATGAGCTGATCCATTCCCAAACTAGGCCCCCCGTTTACATATTCAGTAGTGGTATACAGAAATTGATCCCAAACTGAAAAGAAACCTTCAGTCGCCTCGGTGTCATCTCCCATTAATGAAGCAAATCCTAATAAATGCAGAGCCTCATGGAGTATTACAGAAAACACATCAGCCTCATCATCATCTGGATCTCCAGTACCCACATACCATTCGACTGGCAAAATATCATCATTAATTTCTATCAATCCATCCATACCTGTTCCAGAATATCCTCCATTAATCTTTAAGTCTACCAAATTGGCAACCACATCATCACAGCTGTTATTATATGAACCTATATACATTGGAGTTGCAGCAGCGAGAATGTCATCTTCCAAATTGGCTGATTGAATCACAATTATAACAGGCGAAAGTTCAACCTCGTCACCACAACCAGCAGTTTGGATTCGTTGCTCAATTAATGTAGAAAGATAAAGAAAGACATCTTCTATTGTTTCCGTTAAATCCGGATTAATATTATCAATATCCAGACGAAGCTCAAAGTACCCAACAGGATGACCTAAAAGCAATTCAGCTCCGTACACTGCTTCTGTTATATATCTATTATAGGTATTACCAAATCGGTCATAAACAATTGAATCTGGATTCGTTGAAATTGCCTCATTCGGCGTTACTTCACCGCAAAAATCTATAATTTGCGAGGTGCTTTTTGTAGATTGACATATGAGCAGCGAGAATGTGGCTAAAATCTTAACAAAAGTGTTTGAAATATTGTGAAGGTTCATAATATAGAATATTGAAAATAAGAGAAAATCTTTCTCACAATGGTGCGAGAATTATTCAGCAACTATCAGCATACATTTACTTGATAGTTTCCAGTAACGTAGTTTATCTTCTATTACAGTTGCGAAATCAATATTTAGATAATATTAGATGAGTATAATAGGATCAATTGATTAGATTGATCTACTCAACACAATAAAATCATTATCCGCAATAATAGCAGGTAACTATTTAATTAAAACCAATTGTAGTTAAGAGTGAGTTTGAATAATATTAATTAAGTGTTCTTTTCATATGATTACTAGATAAATAATAATAAAAAAAGTGAACTCAAAAAAGGAGATTACTGTCAGTCTAATTATACTAAAAGGCTAGTGGCTGCCTTTACTGTGTGTCTTATGTCAAAATGTTGGTGTTCACTTGACAGATAGGAAAAATGAAATTAATGAAATAAAATGAGACGAGGTAATAAACCTGTTATTTTAACTTTTGCCAGGAAAAGCCTCTTTGAATCTAATGTTCTTGGAAGTACCTCCAAAATGTCACCAACCAATTCATTATACAAAACTGGATCTACCTCATGCTCATTTTCAGGCCGGATTCAGATAAGAAGTTTATTGGAGTTGCATTATAGCGAGTTGCGAAATATGATGATAATTGCATCCAGAACGCTTTACCATGTGTGGTCAGTTTGCGCTTATTCCAACTACCCCAGCCAGAAAATAACGCTGAAAGATCATTTTATCCTGCTGAACCTGACTTTATAAGCATGCTGAATTAAAAATTTATTTGACATTTGG
>JANMVA010000270.1:0-7507 GCA_031392195.1 Saprospiraceae bacterium
TGGGTGACACTGCAGGAAAACAATGCAGTAGCTGTATTGGATATTCCTTCAGCATCCTTTATACAGATCATTCCTTTAGGTCTGAAAAATCACAACCGCCCCACTGTTCGCGGAGTTGAAACGTTTACATTCACCGATCTGCCTTCGGCCGGCATGACACCGGCCGGTCAGTCCATCACCCTCAGTGGTTTTTCAGGACTAACATTTGATGGCTATGCACCCAATGGCAATCTCAAATTCATCACCCATACTGATCGTGGACCGAATGCAGAACCAACCGGAATTAATCGTCCGTTCTTTATCCCCGATTTTGCACCGGAGATAGTACGCCTTGAATTAAATCGCACAACCGGCGTAATCACCATTACTGAACGGATTCAATTAAAAGCTCCGGATACTGATCCACTCACCGGATTGCCAAATACAGCGATCAGCATCGATCCTAACCAGGCCTACAATGATGAAGTGCCTGTCGATCTGGAAAATGATGTCATATCGCCACTTGATCCACTTGGCGCAGATGTGGAAGGTATTTTCAAAGCAGCAGACGGAAGTTTCTGGATGGTGGATGAGTATCGTCCGGCTATTTATCATTTTACTGCCAATGGTATCATGATCCAGCGTTATGTTCCCATTGGAACAGCTGCTGCTACAGGAATGCCTCCGGGTACATATGGAATGGAAGTATTGCCTGCTGTGATAGGTCAACGACGTCAAAACCGCGGGTTTGAAGCGATTGCATTTCAGAATGGAAAAATATATGCATTCGTTCAAAGTCCCATACGCAATCCAACAAGCCTGAGCAATGGAACTTTGAATGGTTTAAAAAACTGTCGTGTTATCGAATTTGATCCCGTCACAGAAACGACTCTTGGTCAGTATGTATATAGTCTGGACAACCCTGTCTCTGTATCAGGAACAGATAGCCGTGCAGATAAAATTGGTGATGCAGTGGCAATCGAAAACAATGAGTTTTTAGTGCTGGAACGAGATGATGATGCATTTCCTGCTGATCCCGTCATCGATATTCAAAAGAAAATATATCGCTTTAGTCTTGCCGGCGCAACGAATATTCATGCGTTGCCCAATGTGATCAATGGTAAAACTGTTGAGCAAATGACACCGGCTGAAATGACAGCGGCGGCGATTACACCTATCCTGAAACATCTGCATGTTGACCTTGCGCTGACTGCTTTTAATACACGGCAAAAAATGGAAGGCCTGACAATGGTTGACCGCAATACAATCGCTGTTAGTAATGATAATGATTTTGGTGTCGCCGGTGCCACCATTGATACATCTAATGGAACATTTACACCTGATCCCAATGCTGAAACGAGCTTATTGGGCCTGATCAGAATTCACAATACAGGATACGATGCCAGCGATCGTGATCTGAATGGTACCGATGGAAAAATTAATATCCGATACTGGCCGGTGATGGGCATGTACATGCCAGATGCGATAGTTTCTTTTGTGATTAGCGGACAAACATATTATGCAACAGCTAACGAAGGTGATTCCCGGGCTTATACAGGATTCTCTGAAGAAGTGCGCGTAGGAGCTGCAGGATATATTCTTGACCCTGCTACTTTCCCAAATGCGACATTCCTGAAGAATAATGTCAACCTGGGTCGTCAGCAACTGACCAATGCCACAGGTAATGCGGATATGGACAATGACTTTGATCAGATCCATGCATTTGGTTCCCGTTCATTCAGCATCTGGAACACAAGTGGTCAATTGGTCTTTGACAGCGGCGATGATTTAGAGCAGATCACGGCTGTGCTCGCAGCTACTAAATTCAATTCAGATGGTGTGGCGACAGCTACTACTGTCAATGGAATTTCAATTGGTGGTTTTGATACCAGGAGTGATAACAAAGGTCCTGAGACCGAAGCGATTGCCGTCGGCGTAGTGAATGGAAAGACGTATGCATTCGTAGGTTCGGAGCGTACAGGCGATCTGTTCGTTTATGATATCAGCAATCCGATACAGCCCGTATTTGTACAATACATCAATACAGCTGAAGACATAGCGCTGGAAGGTTTGCAATTTGTTTCTGCAGATCAGAGCCCGACAGGTAGGCCGCTGGTGATCACTGCATCTGAGGTGAGCTTTACTGTTGGTGTATTCGAGATCAATGCTCCGGCATCATGCAATATCGTTGCGGTGCCTAATAATAATATCTATACAGGAGGCATTCCGACCAATCTGTATCTGGGCTATGGCCCGCAGAAGTTGACATTAAATGTAAGTGCTACACCACCCACAAATGGTGCTGCCTATACATATTCATGGACCGGTGACGGACCATTGAGTAATTACAACACAAGCAATCCGATGTTTACTGCAACCACTCCGGGAAGCTATACATTCACAGTAAGGGTATCAACCGAGTGTGGTGTCTCCACTACATGCAGCATCACTATTTGCGTCACGGATATCAGGGTGCCTGGTCAGCCAACTAAAGTATATCTCTGTGATAATGGAGTCACACTTTCTCTCGTCACGAGTGCGGTCAACAGACATTTATTGATCCATCCGAACGACAGGTTGGGTAAGTGCAATGAACCTCCATGCGGAATTCAATCGTTCGCCATACCAGATGATGTAGTGATTGAGGCGGAATCAGTACCGGGACTTCAGGTAGTGGCTTATCCCAATCCAACGAGTGACGAGTTTTCTTTACAGCTCCACAGTCATGAAACAGATGCAATTCAAATACGCGTGATGGATCTGCAGGGGAAAACAGTTTATACAGACCAGGTCCTGTCAGGTGTACACAGGTTTGGAGAGAATCTGGCAACCGGTATGTATATCCTTGAGGTGAAACAAGGGGAGTACAGTCAGATAATGAAACTGGTGAAGCAATAGTAGGAGAGTAATTTATTGATATCATAAAAGGACCATCTCTCGGGATGGTCCTTTTTATTTTACCGAAGAGAACTCAAAGGTCAGGTCAAATATTCACTTCTGGTACGGAATTCCGATGTCTCATTTGTCTGCCATATTCTTCTTTCCATTTGAAACAAAGTACTTATCTTTGGCGTTAGTAACGCTATTCGGAACTAATGATCAAGTCGTTTGGAGATAAGGAAACTGAAAAGGTGTTGAAGGGTGAGTTTTCATCAAAATTACCCAATTCCATTCAGAGAATAGCCAGAAGGAAATTAAGAATGATTAATAACTCGCTGGATCACAATGATTTGAAAATTCCTCCCGCGAATCACATTGAAAAACTTTCCGGCGATTACAAAGGATATTACAGCGTACGGATTAACCAACAATGGAGCATAGTTTTCCAGTGGAAAAGCGGAAATGCGCTGGACGCAAGGATTGTAGACGATCATTAAAACATCTCTTATGGCACGAATAAAAAACATTCATCCGGGCGAAATCCTAAAACAAGAATTCCTTGAACCCATGGAAGTTTCTGCTTACAGACTTTCGAAGGAAACATTTATTCCCCAGACACGTATCAGTGAAATTCTGAAAGGTAATCGACGTATTACGGCTGATACTGCATTGCGACTCGCCAAGTTTTTTGGTACATCTGCCAAATTCTGGTTAGGCTTACAGGATGATTATGATCTGGAAGAAGAAAGTATGAATAACACCAAACTATTACAGGAAATAAAAGCATATGAAAGTAACAAAACATAAAGTAAGTATCACCCATCCGGGTTATTTTCAAAGACATTGAAATAGCAACCTTCAAACAGACAACAATAATAAGTAACCGTGTAAACTTGAATGATGACCGAAAACAAAAATAATAATCCAGGAAATGGTATTGGCATTGGGGCTGCTCTTGGACTCATATTCGGAGTAGTTTATGGAACCTCTAACGGGGATGCTTCCAAAAGTATCGCCATTGGTTTAGCTATAGGTGCTGCTCTCGGTGCGATTTTCGACATTATTAAAAACAGGAACCCGGTTAACAATGAATAGTCAAATGAATCAAAACTCATCCTGCTGATCATGTCTGTGGGATATATCTTAAAATTGCAATCAAAGCCTTCAATAGTCGAATAATAAAAGGAATATGAAAAATTTGTTCTTATTAATGGGTTTGTTCCTAACGATCATAATGCATGCACAAAATGTGGGTATTGGAACGGGCAATCCTTCTAATTCAGCGGCTTTAGATATCACATCCACCACCAGTGGTTTATTACCTCCCCGCATGACCTTTGCACAGCGAAACGCAATATCAAATCCTGCTACCGGTCTGGTCATCTGGTGTATTGATTGTGATGAGTTACAGGTATATAATGGAACGATCTGGAAAAACCTGATGGGAGGTGCTGCCTCTTTTACCTCACCTCCATTCGTTACCACCTGTGATCAGGATTGGATGGTTAGAAATCTGGATGTAAGTACATATAGGAATGGCGATCCGATCCCTAAAGTTACGGAAGGTGCGGTATGGGCTTCCCTGACAACCGGGGCCTATTGTTATTTTAATAATGATTCTGCCATGTATGCGGCCACGTATGGTAAGCTATATAATTGGTATGCTGTTAATGACCCCAGAGGGATAGCACCAGTGGGGTGGCATATACCAACGGATGCAGAGTATACAACTCTGGACACATGTTTTGGTGGAAATGCTATAGCCGGTGGTCCGATGAAGGAAATCGGCACAACGCATTGGACTTCCCCAAATAGCGGGGCGACCAACCTAAGTGGATTCACTGGTCTTCCCGGAGGATACCGTAATGCCAATAGTACTTTTTTCAGCCTTGGTATTTACGGTATCTGGTGGACTTCTACAGAGAGTCCTCCTAACCATGCATTGGACCGCTACTTAGACTATGATGAAGTCGGCCTTTATAGTTACGCCGACGGAAAGCGATTTGGTTTTTCTGTCCGGTGTGTCAGAGATTAGATTTCCGATAGATAATTTTTGAAAGGGTTGTGCATTAAGCCAATGTTATTTTCAAATGAAGTCTCTTCCGCTTTTTATTCTTTTTCTTTTTGTTGGCATGCTAAGTAACATTTGCAATGGACAGGCTTCCATCCTGATGGAACAAACTTTTTTCGACTCTGACACTTGCTGCTGGCGCAAGTTGAATGCTGACAAAAAATATCTGGATGCCGCAAATCTTATTGTTTCATATTTGGATACAAGTATGCCAAACAACAAACATTCTCTTCATTGGCACGCCGGTCAAATGTTTGCAATGGCTAAGTCCGATAAATTGGCTAAAAATTATTTCAAAAAGACTTACTCAGTATTTTACAAATGGTTTGGCGATACCGACGCTAGAACATGGTATTATTACGCCAAAGGAACAGTCGCATTTATTGACAACGATAAAAAATCACTGGAGAGGATTATTAAGCATTGGAGTAATAAATTTCCAATTGACATCAATTACAAGGTTCTAGTACAACTCAATGGCAATTGGAGTAGGGGTTATGAGCTTGCTTCAACAAAGGATTGAAGGAAATTCTAAGGATCATTAATGGCTTTACCACAAAGTGCACAAAGGATGCACAAACTGACTACCACTTCTCTTGCCGAAAGGAAGCACCGTATCTACTTTGATCCAGGATATCCCGTCGTCCGAAACCCATATATCCGCATTCGTTCCTCGTCCATCATCTCCGCCAATGATCCAGAGTTTGTTGTTAAACACAAAAGGATGATAGTACACGATCCTGGGAATATTCGTGTCACTGATGATCGTCCATGTGTCCAAATTCGATGACACACTGACGATGGTAAGAAAGTTATAAGACAAAATATCTCCTTCCGCATGCCCTAATCCAAAAAGCTGATCCTTAAATACGACATAGTCAAGAAACCTCAGATCACCAACAGCATTGGGTAGCCATGACTTAGTCCAGTGAAATCCATCCGAAGAACGCCAGTTACCCGCCGCATGAAACACCCATACAGCATTGTTAACCTCAAGCATTTGAAAATTATAATCCGGTGGCCATGGTGCAGCTTCCAGGTAACGGCGCCATGTAAAGAGCGGATCAATTTCCATTCAGTGTATCATCATCCATCGGATTGGACATGGCTAAAGTGTAATAGTAGATAAGGAATGTTACAGCGAATACTAATCTCACAGGTTACAAGATACAGGAACATCGTAAATTGCTTCGTCGTCGAAGAGAAACCGAAAGAGACTAATGACATGTTGTTGAAAACTCAGGGACTTAAGGAGGAATTGAGGAAGCGCTGTAAGCTCACGATTTAATATGCTATTTGATATGAAAAGCTTAATGACATTATCAACAACTGTACTCAGCATTTTTATGTTTACAATGCTTTTAACATTCACAAGTTGTTCCACTCCGGCTGATCAGTCTTCCGAACTTAAATTTAAAGTTGATTCCCTGGAACGAGAACTTAAAATGTTTAGAGACGAAAAAGCCCTGACAAAAATGCGGCTGACCAGATTTGATTCGCTTGACTTTCAGTTCTACAGCAACCAGGACTGGAAGAATTTTACGATTAGCCATGCCGATGATATCAAAGTTTATTATCCCGACGGGATGATCACGACGGGTTTAACCCCCCAGCACATTGATATGCTTACACCCATGTTTGTATTTGCGCCCGACACCAAAATAACGAGCCACCCGGTTAAATTTGGAAGTGGTGACTGGACATGTGTCATCGGTGAAATGGAAGGAACATTTTCGCAACCCATGCCCATCGGAAATGGTCAGACCATCCAGCCGACAAACATGAAATTCAAGCTTTCGATGGCGACGATTGGTCATTGGCAAGAAGGTAAAATGATCGAGGAATATTTGTTCTGGGACAACCAGTATTTTATGAAACAGATTGGACTAGCGAAGTAAGAAAATGGACAATACCAGGGTATATAAAATGTCTTTCGCCGGTGTCTATCCACATTATATCGCAAAAGCGGAGAGAAAGGGACGCACAAAAGAAGAAGTGGATGCGATAATCTTTTGGCTGACAGGGTATGATCAGAAAGCACTGCAACACATCATAGACAGCAAGACTAATTTTGAAACCTTCTTCGCCCAGGCACCGCAAATGAATCCAAATGTTTCAAAAATCACAGGCGTGATATGTGGATACAGGGTCGAAGACATAGAGGACAAGCTCATGCAAAAAGTCCGTTATCTGGATAAGTTGGTTGATGAGTTGGCGAAAGGGAAGGCGATGGATAAGATTTTAAGGAAGTAGAACGAAATCCAGTCCGGTACGGACGACCGATAAGCCCCGGAATTTATTCCGGGGTCATGTGCCAACCTCCTTTGATCAACCAGTGCCGTAGGCACGACCGAAGAAACTGTTTCCGATGGCAAAAGCTAACACTTTGAAAGAAAAAATAAGAAAGCTAAAATCATTTTATGCTTTCTGATCATAAATCTACTGCCCTGATTTGACATAATTTCAAATGCAAGATGGAAGCCAGGCGTCTGTAATGATGTCAATGTTCCTGTTAAATTTGTCTTGCCTCGAAATTTGTAAACCTGCATAGGCAATATTCTAAATAGTTTTGGATGC
>JANMVA010000675.1:0-3372 GCA_031392195.1 Saprospiraceae bacterium
AGCCTCCGATTGAACCTGACATTACTGTTGAAACTATTGGCAATACCATTCTTTTTTCCGGGGACATACCCGGTGAATTACTTTATTCCATTGATGGAGGGATATCCTTTAATGAAGATTCTGTATTTACGGACCTCAATGATGGTCTATATGCACTAGTAGTCATGACTTCGACCGGTTGTATTATCTATGAAAGTTTTGTGGTCATAGATGAGACAGGTATTTCCGGCTTTGACGCCATCGATTTCACGATAAGTCCGAATCCCTGTAATGAATCGATCACGATTCAACACGATGGGCTTTTGAAGAATGTAATATTCTCTATCACAGATCTATCAGGAAGAAGGTTTAAATCGGATATCTATCCGGGATTGGATGATCAATTTAATATTGACGTTTCTGCCTTAGCTGATGGCATTTACTTTATAAAACTTCATGACGGGTTGAGGACAGGAGTTATGCCTTTTGTAGTTGCCAGATAAGGAAATGTAATGTCACTCTGACTGTAACAGGCCTTGAAAAAGTAACTGAATTTCTTAATCAGCCATCGAAAAGCAATCATTAAGCAACTCTTCCTCTCCGCTTTTGTTATCATTGCCTTATGAAATTATACCTGAATATTTTTTTACTGACCTTCATCTTGTACGGATGTCAAAACAACTCCAAAATCTCTGTAGATGTAAAATCTACGGAGGACACATTACAAAAAGAAAATACGAATGAGGGAACCCCGAATCCATCGGTTGAAGCAAATAGTTCTGAGCAAATTCTTGTCCTGACTTCAGATGCTTTACAATTAGTGGATGAAGCTTCAGGATCCACATCAGAAATAGCCTTTGGGACACCATTTGACAAAGTAGTTGCGCTTTTGAATAAGGTTTTGCAGTCCAATGTCGATGGCACTGATGTCAATAATGAATGTGGTGCGGGTCCAGTCAAATTTGCTAATTGGGATAATGGTTTGTCATTGGCATTCCAGGAAAGCGATACAAAAGAATGGCTATTTGCAGGATGGTATGTTGATGCCCCATCAGGCAATTCTACACCATTGACCACGATGACAGGCATAGGGATAGGTTCTACAAGGGCCGAGCTTGAGGAAGTTTACAGTATTGAGGTCAGTGAATCCACCCTCGGGCAGGAATTTTCAACCGATTCAGAGTTGTATGGGATTCTGTCAGGTTCCGGTAAGAATTCTACCATTGAAGGATTATGGAGCGGAGTTACTTGTTTTTTCAGATAAGCTACATTACCCACTATTTAATTTTTATTTCATAGCCAAATTCCCTCCATGACTGAATGGTATCCATTGAAAAATGCTCACCGATCAGCCTTAAGTTTTCTTTTCGCACGATGATATGGTCTCCCGGAAAGAGCTCATCAACTGAACTCAATACTTCAATTTCCTCACCGGTATCGTATTGCATCCATTTTTTATAAAAATCCAGTTGCAGCCTGTGCTCAGGTGTTGCGACCGGCATGAACACTTTTGTTTTATCACTTACTTCTGAATTTCTGAGCATATACCCTTCATACTCAAGTGCATGCCTCGGTTCTATATCCTTTCTGATAAAATTCAATTTATTCCAAATCAATAAAATACAGGCTGCCACCCAGGCATATCGAAGAAAGGTTTGCGTGCTTTTTTGCAAATGGATTCCAATAAGTCCGATAATCATCGCAAAAAATGGATAAACAGGCGCATCATACCATTCGAGTTTCACTGCAGGAAAGGAAATGAGCAACAGATAGCCAAGTGAAAGGATGATCCATCTCATCACCTGTTCTTTCATCAACTTATCCTTTAAAAAAAATAATGTGTACACGATAAAAATGCCCACCACAAAAATCCAGGGAGTGTACGTTTTCAATATCACAAAATTCTTCAGATAAAAACTAAACGGTTGTTCATGCCACGGCATCACATTTTTAAACATCCTCAGATACTCGGATTGCCACGTCAGTTTCATCAATCCGGGACTCATGCCTTCGCGGATAACATAATACATCAGGCATATAAGGAGTGAGCCAAAAGCACCCAGCAGAAATTTTTTCGATATCAATATCTGTCGCAGGGGAGATAATAACCACACAAGTCCCAGCGGTGCCAGCATCATCCAGCCGCCAACTGACTTGGAATAAAAAGCCAACACGAGCATGATGAAGAAAAACAAAGTATGCCTGTTGGTCCATCGCTTGAAATAAAAAGCATCAAGAGCTACCATACAATACCCAAACACAAACATGCTCATGACTGCATCGAGGTCTCCTGTGCGCGCAATGTGATGGCGGATAAAACCTTCATTGGCTACAAATGCCACCATGGCCAGGATCCTAGACCATTGATTAAATCCCCATCGCTTCAATCCAAATGTCATGATGATCAATATTCCAACCACTGCTAAAGCCGATGGCAACCGCACGGCTAATTCTGGCCATGGGAAAATCATCAGACATATCGCCTGCAGCCAAAGGACAAGTGGAGGTTTGGTATTGTATGCTTCGACCGGTATCCAGGATGCGCCATTAGACATATAAAGCGACGCATTTGCATAAACTGCTTCATCCCAGATGTAGATCGCAGCAGTGCCCAATAAATAAAAAGCAGGTATCGAACAGATGAGAATAGTAATTAAATCCCACCAGGTGAAATCGAGTTTTGGGAAAATGCTTCTCATCCGATTACAAACAGATTCGCTGATGAACAATCGGGTCGATGTTGCCGCCGCAGAGGATGACGACAGATGTGCCAACATCAGAGCGTGAATTCTTGCTGCTAAACATATTGTAAATATCCGTAGATGCAGCAGCCATAGCCACTCCAGCCGCTCCTTCGACAATCATCCCATGTCTTTCATAGAGATATCTGATCGCCTTTCCGATCGCTTCTTCATCCACTACGACAAACCGATCGATCAGGTTTTTGCAAATCGGAAACGTAATGCTATCCTCTTCTAGCGGTCCCGCAGACCCATCTGATAATGTATCCAACGCTTCAGGTGCATTCACAACTTCTCCGGCAAGCGTAGACAAATACATCTCCGGAGAATTCAGTGGTTGACAACCTATGATCTCAACATGCGGATGATGATGCTTCATCCACGAAGCAATCCCAGAAATCAATCCACCACCACCAACAGTCACAAATACTCTTTCAATATCGTTGAGGTCCTGATCCAACTCTAAACCAATGGTGCCTTGACCAGCAATCACCAATTCATCATTGTACGGACTGACCCATGTGAGATTATTATCCTCAGCAAATTTTTTGCCGCTTAACTCTGCGTGCAACGAATCTCCATTTACTTCAACTAAATCAACACCCGACTGACGAAGCTTTTCAATTTTTCGTTTCGAAGCAGATGCGGGAAT
>JANMVA010000696.1:0-10936 GCA_031392195.1 Saprospiraceae bacterium
AAAAGACAGGCGAGAAACAGCGTCTGCTGAATACATTGGACAAGTATGAGCAAGTCATAGGCATCACTGAAGCTATCACCAGAGCAAGATTTGAAACGCTGGATGGGATGGGTCGAACTGAAGAAGCATTGGCAGCGATCAATAAGCTGACAGAAATTTATCCTTCCAATATTGAATACAAATATCTCGCGGCATCATATTGCAGGACTAAAGGCTTCGACGATCAGGCAACGATGTATTACAAGCAGATCGTTGAACTCGATCCGTCGGATTCAAGAGCCCGCCTGGCGTTAGCCGGTACAGAAAAAGAAGAAGGGAATAAAGCAGGATATCTGCAATCGATTTCACCCATCATCACCAATCCCTCATTGAGCATCGATGTTAAGCTTCAGGAATTGATACCTTATGTTCTTGAGTATTCTGATAAAAAAGATCCTGAATTGGGACAAGCATTAATGGATGTTGCAAAACAACTGGTCACGACTCATCCAAAAGAAGCCAAAGCATTTGCCATGCAGGGTGATGTCCTTTCCATTGTTGGTAAGAATGAAGGAGCGGTTGCGTCATACATTTCAGCCACGCAACTCAATGGAAATATTTATGCAGTTTGGGAGCAACTCATTTCTTTGCTTATCAGCACATATCATTATGATGAAGTGATCACGCAGTCAGAGAAGGCAATGGAAATTTTTCCTAACCAGGCTTATCTCTATTATGCCGGTGGTTATGGGTCGTATAAAAAAAGAAAGTATGAGGATGCTCTCGATCTTCTTAGCCAGGCATTGATCATGACGGGTAAAAACAATAGCCAAAAGATCAGTGTTTATAACGTACTCGGCATGGTCTACGACGAGCTCGGTCAGCCAGATAAATCGATCGAAGCTTTTGAGACAGCGCTGAGCCTGAATCCCCGTAGCGCTGAAACCCTGTCACAATACAGCCTGGTCCTCAGCCGAAGGATTGAACAAAGTGAAAAAGCTCTGAGTATGGCTGATAAATTATTTGCAGACCAAAACCAATCTGCCATGGTCCATCAATGGATTGCTGAGGTATTTTACAATCAGAAGAAATATGACAAAGCCAGCCAATCCATCCAGGTCGCTATTCAAAAAGGGACTGATGCTTATGGTTACAACCTGGCAGGAGATATTTTGATTGCAGTTGGTGACACAGACAAAGCATTGGAAATGTGGCAGACTGCCATTAACAAAGGTTTTCCCGAAGCTGATGTGAAAAAGAAACTGTCGGATCACAAGTCACAGTAATCTTTCTTCCACGCCGGCAACTTTCTTCGTTTTAAAACATTTATTTAAACCATGAAACACTATCTATTTTTAGTTGCTGTCATTTCATTTCTTGGTCTTTCACAATGCACAACCACAAGGGCAACCACGGGCAAACCACCGGTTATCCTGAATGATGTTTCAGAAGCATCAGCATTATTGGAATTGGTGAGAGCAACTGATGTTCCTTATACATGGTTCACGGCTTCAGGAAATGGAACCATTGACTGGGAAGGACAACGCCTGAGTGCGAAGCTCGATGTACGCATCAGGAAGGACAGTGTGATCTGGGTTAATATTTCAAAGCTTGGATTCGAGGTAGGAAGAATGCTTGTGACACCGGATTCATCTTTTTTTATAAACAGGATTGACCGGACATATGCCCGGTATGGAACCCAGCAGTTTTTCAAAAAATATAATCTTCCTGCTGACTTTGATATGTTTTCAAAAGTGTTTACAGCGGGTGCTTATATTCCACCATCTCTTACAAAATCTGTCGTGGAGCCGGATGGTGCTCTGTACCTCGAATCCGGAAGTGGTGTTTCTGCACGTCACTGGATTGATGTCAGTTACCAGTTAATCAAATCGCAGGTCATGGATCCTAACCATCACGAATGGACGGCGGGATATGCTAATTATATTACTGTCAATTCCGGACAAAAATTCCCTTATCACAGGGCAAATACCTTAGTGATCGATGGTGAATCCAATCTTTTTGACCTTGATTACACAATCATTGAGGTGAATATTCCCAGGGAATTACCTTTTTCCATACCTTCGAATTATGAAAAAATGTAATGTGTTAAGAATTAAGATTCTGGCCTTTTGCCTATTATCCAGCACATTATCTGTTTCCAGCCAAACCTCCCAGAAAGATCTTGAATCCCAGCGAAAAGCACTGGAAAGCCAAATCAAGTCTACAACTGAGGTTCTCAAAAAAACCCAGAAAAGCAAGACCAAATCATTAGAGCAGCTCAATGCCCTCAATGCGCAGATCAAAAAGCGCCAGGAGCTTTTATCCTCCATCAATCAGGAATTGAGTCGGGTAAAAGAAGAAGCGGCTATCCAGGAAAAAAATAAGAACGAAACCGCTGAGTCCATTGCAGACCTTGAGAACCGTTTAAATTTTGCCTTGCGCATGGTGTATGTGCGCAATCAACTGCAACCCGAATGGATCTATCTATTGAGTTCACAATCTATCAGCCAGGCATTGACCCGCTTTGTCTATCTGCGGCAGTACAGAAATTTTGTTTCACAACAATTGAAGATGCTCAATGAGAAAAAACAAAAGCATCATGAATTGTTAGTGCAGCTGGAAGAAAATAAAAAAATCAAGACGCAGCTTTACAACGAAGAGGAACAACACAAACGTAAAATACTTGAAGAGCAGCGATCGCAGGAAGCATTATTGAATGAAATAGGCAAGGAAGAAAAAAAGCTAAAAACGCAACTAGCCAATACGCAGGCAAAGAAGAAAAAGCTGGATGAAGAAATTGCGCGATTGATCAAAGTAGAGACAAAAAAAGTAACTGATGCCGGTGGCTTGAGCAAGGCGCCTGAAACGAAAGCATTAAATGATCAGTTTGCTGCAAACAAAGGAAAACTTCCGTGGCCTGTTGGCAAGGGAAAAATCACCGGTCGCTTTGGTGAGCATCCGCATCCGATCCTCAAAGGAATCGTCATACAGAATAATGGTATCGATATCGAAGCTGAATCAAAAGCTGCAGTTAAGAGCCTATTCAATGGCACCGTGGCATCGGTGACCAGGATACCGGGATATGATTACATGATCATGGTGCGTCATGGTTTATATTTTACGGTGTATAGTAAAGTTGTAAGTGTCTCTGTAAAGAAAGGGGACAAAGTGACTACGGGCCAGGTTATCGGTCACCTTGGTTCTGAAGAGCCTGAGCTTCATCTAGAGATCTGGAAGGATAAGAGTAAGTTGAATCCGGAGAGTTGGATAGCGAAAAAATAGGCTAAGGCGGAGGCGAAGGAGAAAAAAAACTGAGGTTGCCTCCTTCGCAGCTAAACTCTTTCCTCCCGACAGCTTCCGCTGATAAAAACATTAAGGCAAAAAGGCGAAAGCGAAAAGAGTCAAATTTTCCACAAATTCATTTTTCAGGAAGCCAGAGGTTGGCGACGCATAAGTAGGTATTTCGTCGAAATACTCCCTCTTCACTCTTCGAAAAAACCCTGAAAAGGGGCGTATTTCGACGAAATACTTACTAATCCTCACTGTGGGATAACTTGATCGGTAGGTTAGTATTTCGTCGAAATACTCACTTATCCACCTTTCGTTAAGCCCTCCAAAGGGGAGTATTTCGACGAAATACTAATTATTGAAATTTCGAATCTTCCTTTTCCCTATAATAGTCGGGGAGCTATGAGAGCTTCGATTCTCACCTCCCGTTCAAACACGGCTCGCGTCTCGCATCACAAATCACCTGTCTCACGTTTCGGTTGCTGTGCTGTAGGACGAGGATGAGTGAAGCACGTCGAAGCACACGCCTCTCACGTTTCTCACGATCTCACGCCTCTCACGTTCTTCTGTTTCATACAGCTAAACTCCCCCAGAGTAATAACTTTGGCCACAATTAACTGTTTCAAGGAGCTATGGCGATACAAAAGAACGACTGGAACCTGGGTGAAAAACGAAAGACTGTCAGCGGACCTCATAAAGAACGGGCTGTTCTGATTGGCGCCATCTTGCCCCCCAATAACGAAGAAAAAATAACCGAATACCTCGATGAGCTGGAATTCCTAGCTCAGACCGCTGGAGCAGATACAGTAAAGCGATTTACTCAGAAACTCCAGCATCCCGATTCGAAAACATTTATTGGGAGCGGAAAGGTAATAGAGATCGGACAGTATATCGAATCACACGACATCGATCTCGCCATCTTCGATGACGATCTCACCGGAAAACAAACTAATATTCTCGAAGAAGAATGGAAGGTCAAAATCGTGGACCGTACAAGTCTCATTCTTGACATTTTTGCTAATCGCGCACAGACCGCACAAGCCCGCACGCAAGTCGAACTGGCTCAGTTGCAATACTTGTTGCCTCGCCTTCGTGGTTTATGGGATCACCTTGAAAGACAGCGCGGGGGTATCGGTATGAGAGGGCCTGGTGAACAAGAGATCGAAACCGACCGTCGTATCGTGCGCGAGAAAATTGCTTTTCTAAAAAAGAAACTGGAGAAAATTGATCAGCAAAACATCACTCAACGAAAGGGCAGGGGAGAGCTCATCCGTGTTTCTTTAATCGGGTATACAAACGTGGGTAAATCAACACTGATGAACCTGCTGAGCAAAAGTGATGTATTTGCAGAAAATAAATTATTTGCAACACTCGACACAACGGTTCGTAAGGTTGTGTTCGAGACGATGCCTTTCCTCTTAAGTGATACTGTCGGATTTATTCGAAAACTTCCGCACCATTTGGTAGAGAGTTTTAAATCAACACTGGATGAAGTCAGAGAGGCCGACATTTTATTACATGTAGTCGATATCTCACATCCGCAATATGAAGATCACATTAATGCCGTGCATCAGACTTTGCAGGAAATAAAAATAGAGCAGAAGCCAACCATTATGGTGCTCAATAAAATAGACCTGTACCGTTCAAAAAATTATGATGATTTTCTTGAGCAGGAAATAAAAGATCAGATCGAAGAAGAAATCCAGGACAGACTGCGCAATGAGTATAGTGTGGAGACCGTACTGATCTCTGCTATTACGGGCGAGAACATGGATCAGCTCCGTCAGTTAGTCACAAATCATGTCCGTAATACATATGAGGTTCGCTATCCGTACAAACCAAAAGAATGGTAATCTCAAATCATGACTGACGCTTTCAAGCCTGACCCCGAAATAATAAGTAAATATGCGCATCTCCTGATGCATTATTGTCTTGAGCTCCATGAAGGCCAACGCCTGTTTGTGTCCACTTCCTTTCTCGCCGAACCTTTATTGCTCGCTATCCATCGTGAAGCGACTCGAACTGGTGTTGCTGTTGAATATGATCTGGCCTTTAAAGAAAAATCATCTATCTTCTGGCAGGAAGCAAAAGATAAAGTGCTGGATATGGAGCCTGCTTTTTCGCAACATGCAATGGAACATTTCGATGCATACCTGGCGATCCGCGCACCTTATGATTTGTATGAGGATGTACACGCAACTGCCGAACAAAAGAAGAGAAGAGCTGCAGCAGGAAAAAAGGCCAATGATTTTTATTTTAAGCGCACAGCGGATCGCACGATGGTCCGAAGCTTATGCCAATATCCGACAGAAGCATCAGCGCAGGCTGCGGGTATGACATTGAAGCAGTATGCAGATTTTGTTTTTTCCGCCTGCAGACTGGATGAGGATGATCCGGTGAAATCATGGATGGATGTACGTGCCGCACAGCAAGGCATCGTCGATTTTCTAAATGCCTGCAAAGACATTCGTTATAAAAATGCAAAAACAGATATTGCCTTTTCAGTTGCAGGCAGAACGTGGATCAATAGTGATGGCCGGGCTAACATGCCTTCAGGAGAAGTGTTTACCGGACCCGTTGAAGATTCAGTGGAGGGTGTAGTTCATTTTGATTATCCTTCAGTGTTTTCAGGACATGATGTGCGTGGCATTACGCTGAGAGTGGAGAAAGGTCAGATCGTAGAGTGGGATGCAGAAGAGGGTTATAATGTCTTAGATCAGGTATTTGCCATTGAAGGATCGAGATACTTTGGAGAGGTGGCCATTGGTACCAACTATAAAATTCAGCGGCCAACAAAGAATATCTTATTTGATGAAAAGATCGGTGGAAGCATCCACATGGCAGTAGGACAATCTTATCTTCAGACAGGAGGGAAAAATGAATCAACGATTCATTGGGATATGATTGCGGATATGAGGTCTGGCGGTGAAATATGGGCAGATGGAGAGGTGATCTATCGGGATGGGTATTTCCTCGATTTCGAAGTTTAGATAAATCTCCTCATCAGATGATTTCTTAATTTGCAAACATGAATCCAACAACTCCTGTCAGATCAATCATGACCACTGATGTCATTACAGCCGATCCGGATGAGACATTAGGAGCAGTCAAAGCCAAGCTTGAAAACAATCTCATCCATCATATTCCTGTCATCAAAGATGGGACTGTGCTCGGGATCATCAGCAATAGTGAACTGAATAAAATGGAGCACCACTTTACATTGTTCCAGAGTCCGGAAGCAAAGCAAAGCAATATCCAGATTTTTTCAACGATTCTGGCGAAGGAAGTCATGGCCACACCTGTTGTCACGATCAAAGATGATGATGATGTGATGGATGCTGTCGATATCTTCCTCGAAAATGCATTTCACGCAATTCCGGTCATTAATCATGAACATAAGCTTGAAGGGATTTTAACCACCTTTGACCTTATTCGATTCGCATTTAAGAGAAGTGGCTGATTTGTTTAGTTTTCATTGCTGATCCATATCACTTCCATTTCTGACCCACATCATTTTGCATGGAGGTCAATCAACCGCACCTTTGGATGGACAATAACCTTAAATATCTAAAATCGATAATGATGTCAAATCCAAAATCTGATCGCCCCCTGGATAAGAATCCACCTGATAGATCAGCTCCTCAGAGAAAAGAAAGCAGCATACGCAATGAGCGAAACGCTGAGGACGAATCCAATAACCAAGGTAGACAACAACGGAGTTATACCGGTAATTCAGAAAGATCCGGTCAACAATATTCCGATCCTATAGAAGGTAACTCTTCTCAGGGGCCGGATGAGTTGAATACGCCACAACGTCCTCAGAAAAATGAATTGGATCAGTCACATGGTTCTGAGTTTTCACGAAAAGAAAGTCGTCAGCATGGTCGCGGTATGAACTCTCCCGGAATGAAGAATGACCAGGAGATGCATCGATCCGAAGAGAAAAGAAATCTGACACCTAAGAAGAACCAGTAGGCTGATCTCACGGGTGGTGAAGAATAATTCCTTTCCCATCTTTTTATAAAGCAGGTACAGAACTACCAGTATAGTCTGGTGACTATAATGATAGTTTGAACAAAAGGGGACAAGTCGTCCCCTTTTTTATTTTGTTTAAAAATCTTTCGTTTTGTGGGCTCAATATTTCAAACCACTACAACATGAAATATTATTAAGATGATTAATAACGAAGCTCAACCAACTTCTGCACAGAATCAATAATAATCTCTGATCCATGTATGCTGACGAGGCCTTCTTCTTTGAATTCGGAAAGGCTGCGGATGATTGTTTCTTTGGCGGTACCGGCGAGATTGGCGAGATCTTCCCGAGGTATAGGAATGATGGCTCTCCCGTCCTCTTCATAAAAGTGATACAGGTCGATCAGGACGGCCACCAATTTCATGCGCACTGTCCCAAAAGCCTGGAGTAATAATTTTTCATCTGATTTGATCTGTTCTGCTGCGATTTGCTTTAAAAAGAAATAGGCAATGAATTTGTCTGTGAGCATACACTGAATGAAATCCTCTTTTTTCAGGGGAATCACTTCAAGGTCTTCAAAAGCTTTGACAGTTTCCTGGAAGCGCTCTCCGGACAATGCCGATGAAATACCGATGACCATTGGATATTGGTAAAAATGCGTAATCACCTCCTTCGAATAATCGTCCGCCTTCGTAGAGATGGCCTTTCCAGACCTGATCAGGAATACATTCCGACATGTTTGCCCCTCAGAATACAATAGATCTTTCTTTCGGATTATTCTTGATTCGGCATCAGCAAAAACAGTTTGAAGTGTCTCGGATACTCGTTCGCCTGACGGAACATTCATGTTGCCATAACCCGGACCCTGATTTGTCACAGGTCGTTTTTTCTGCAATCGCATCTCAATAGTATCCAGTAATTCAACATCATCAAACGGTTTTGTGATGTAGTCATCGGCACCTAATGTCATTCCTCTTCGCATATCGGTCATTTCCGTTTTTGCAGTCAGGAAAATGAAAGGGATCGATGCAGATGCCTGGTTTTTAGAGAGGATGCGCAGCACGCCGTATCCATCAAGTTCCGGCATCATCACATCACATAGGATGAGGTCAGGCTTCTCTTTCACTGCTCTTTCCACGCCCTCTTTACCATTTGTGGCTGTAAGTGTTTCATAACCGGAAAGGGACAGGATCTCGCTGATGTTTTCCCGCACGTCCCTGTTATCTTCGATGATCAGGATCTTATTCTTCATGGATGGCAGGTATGGTGACAATGAAAGTAGTGCCACGATCTTCATGACTCTTGAAGGTTAAATTTCCGCGGAGGAAATTGAGATAGGTCCGGACGATATTCAGACCAAGACCTGTTCCCTGCAAGTGAGTGACATTCGATGATCGAAAAAACCGGGAGCCAATATGTTTTCTGTCTTGTACAGGGATCCCAACGCCATGATCTTTGATCTCGATGATCAGGTACGGTCCTTTCCTTTTCACTTTGCATTCAATGGATGTACTCTCATCTGAGTATTTGATGGCATTCGATAACAGGTTGTACAGGATGTTTCGAAAGAGATTTTTATCTGAAATCATTTCCAGCTTATCCGTTTTATATTCGAAGCTTAGTGCTTGTTGAGGTTTGAGTAAGACTTCAATTTCACTCAGCAAATCGGCGATCAAAACATCCGCTGCAAATCGACTGACTTGTGGCTCGAAACGTCCCTCTTCAAGTCGTGTGATAGAAAGAAAATCTGTCAGGATCGTATTCAGATGGATGACACTTGCCTTGATCCTGTCGACGTGCCGGCTTCGATCCCCATCCTGATCAATTTTATTATACCGGGATATCAATGCTGCAGAAGAAAGAATACTACTGAGTGGTGTTTTAAATTCATGAGAGGCCATGGAAATAAAGCGGGATTTCAAATGGCCAAGCTCTTTTTCTTTTTCAAGTGATTTCTTTAATTCATCACGTGTGCTGAGCAATGCAGCTTCAAAAGTTTTATGTTTCTCGATGGATTGATTGAGGAGCATATTTGTTTCCAATAGCCGGTCGATGGCATTCTGTAATTCAGCAGTTCGTTCGACGACTATTTGTTCGAGCTGCTGGTTGAGCTGCATTAATTCTTTTTCAATATTCTTTATCTCCGACAGGTCATGAACGATCCCTGAGAGAAGTCTATCATTTTCATAGATAATCTCACTTAATGCAATTCGCACCGGGATGGTGACACCATTTTCCCGGACTGCAGTGATCTGTCGACTGTAATTGACCACATCTCTTTTTTCTTCATTCTTGTTTTCCGGGTTAGCCTGTAGATCTGGCAGTATTTGATTTATGTTTTTATGGATAAGAAATGCGGAATGATATCCGAATAAGCGGTGAAATGCGGGGTTGGCCATCAGGATCTTCCCATGGCTATCGATTAGGAAAATGCCATCGATGGCATTTTCCACCAATGATCCTAACAAGGATGGAGTTAAGTCATAATCCATAAGATCGTGAGGAACCGTTGATTTATATATTTCCATACTATAAAACAGGCAGGAAAAGGAATTGTATAATCCATTCGCAACATATTGTAACAGTATGATCTAAATCATTGTTGCCTCTAACGGGGATCATTTCCGATGGCAAGGCCCGCACCTAGCTTTACAATTGAGATTAAACTCAATGAATATGAAAATTCTGAAGCTAAGCATAGGCACCATGATCATGCGACTGCATGCGATGTGTGCGATTATGGTTACTCTCGGGTTTCTTGGATATCTCTATCAGGGAGTTATCATTGGGATGGTCTTATTCCTGACTACCCTGATGGGTATCAAATGGAGCCATATCATCAACATATTCAAGCCGCATGTAAAGCAGTTTGACATGGATTTGAGAAAGCAACGTCAGCATCAACAAAGACCTGTGCACCATTGAGCAGATATGTAAAAGATCAATTTGACTATGGATAAAGATCAATAGTCAGTTCAACATTCTAACGTAGATGAGTTTATTTTAAGCAGTTCTCTCTTAACTGTTTGTATGAAAGTGCAGACAAAAAATCGCCGAACAGGATCATCAACATATACAATCGATGAAAATGTTCAATGGGGATTGATGGTTATCAGGTGGAAGAAATCAATTTTAACCAAATCTTCCAATGATGTCACCGGAGAGATCTGCTTTTTTTATTTTAGGATGTGACGAAATAACTTTCGAAAGATTTCTCAAGGTCTTCATTACCTGCATGATCACTAATCGACAGGATGTAATTATCCGGCCTGACGATCACAAATAATTCTTCCTTCACGCCATATCTTTTCCACGCTTCTGTAAGTTTGTTTTCAATGACAGCAACAGGAAAACGAAAAGCGATCTCCAGATCCTTAATATATTTTTCCGAGAGTGGTGTATCCCCTATATGCAATAAATGAAATGCAGGTGCAGTAAACAGATGATAAATGCTTCTCGTCCCATCATCTGACATGATATAGGGCAACCTGTCACCAGCTTTAAATTTTAATTTTTGATTTGTAAAAGAACGAGATAGGGATTTATCAAAATAAGAGTACCCGATTTGCGATACAGTTTTAAAGGCCCTCGGTCGAACCCATTTTCCTTTTAGAACAAATCCGACAATGAAAGCGGCAACATGCTTTCGCAATTTGGCAATTAACCATTTATCACTGGTCATCAGGTTGAACCC
>JANMVA010000016.1:0-3930 GCA_031392195.1 Saprospiraceae bacterium
GAAGAAGGAAATATGGTCCTTGCCAATGCGCAGATCACCTTATCCGGTCCATGTATCAATCCCGAAGTCAGGATCAACACCAATGCAGAAGGCATTTCATCAACCTGCATACCGGGATGTGCCGTGAAAGCAGATATACATCATGAAGGTTATGCTAATCACACTTTCACATTTACACCTACGGAAGATGATGAGCATTGGAATATATACCTCAAAAGCGGCAAAGACCTCACAGCACCTACCGCACCCATCGCCTCAGGCACCATCATCGTGTTAATACCTTCCGTAAGGGGGCTTCCTTCAATGGTTAAACAACTATCAGGTCCAACAAAGAGAATTGTAGTTTCATTTAATAGCCATAAGTACTGGGCATCGGGTGTAGCACTTCCAGCCTCAATGCAAATATCAAATGGTACGGCGGCATCAATGCAAAAAGCTGATACACCAGTTGTAATTGTAGGCGCATTTACTGTGGGCTGCACATCGAGTTCATGAGCGATAGAAGAATCTGAAGGACAACCATTGAGTTCATAGTATAAATAATAAGAACCCGCATTTTCAGGTATGACAGGAGAGATCACCGGACTGATATCGTTGCTCACAAATCCATTAGGACCGCTCCAGAATAATGCCGCTCCGGGAGATGTATTTGATGTCAGTGTATATGTCCCACCTTCACAGGCAAGTAATGAACTGGTGATCACCGGAGCTAACAATGAAGGCCTGACCTGCACAGCAAACGATGAGGATGCAGAGACACAACCCGCAATATTGACTACCACTTCATACACACCTGTCATACCGGATGTAGCATTTTCCAAAATCAAAGTACCCGGACTTGGAACAATTAGTGTTGTATCAGAAGAAGTCCATGTGTAAAAAGCACCGGGTATTGGATTATCAATATTCAGGATAATCGTATCGCCAAAGCAATAAGTATTTTCACCATCGATGACTGGTGGAGCAGGACTATCGACGACATTGATCGTAATCGTTGCCGTGTCGGAAGTACATGTTCCATTAATAATAAATAATTCATACGTCCCATTCAACCCGGAATCGAAGTCCTGTATCACCGGCGAAGAATCCTGCGAACTAAAATTCTGCGGTCCACTCCAGTTGTAAACAAACTCATCGGATGCGGGGATGGTGATGGCCCACAATTGAACATCACTCATGCCATCTGCGCATGAATCAGCATCAGTCTCAATGGAAAGGATTGAAGGAAGAATATCCACTTCAATCAAAACAGAATCTGTCGCCTCACAACCTGTGGTGGTCGAAACAAACACAGTGTAGATCCCTTCTTCAGCTGCGACAGTTGGAGAAACTTCACCGGAAGCAAAACCGCCGGGGCCACTCCATGTATATGTACCTGTAGTTGCTGGCGACACTACCAGTGTAACGCTATCACCAACGCAAACTTGTGGCGGAGCTATGATCTGTATCTGAAGACCGGTATCGATCTGAACAATAAAAGGGGCAGATGTATCAGATGGGCATCCATTGAGAAAAGCAATCACATACCATGCACCGGACTGAAGCGGATCAGCCAATGGAATATTTAAACTGTTATCTATGGTCGTAAACTCATTTGATTGAGGATCGGTCCAGGTGTAGGATTCACCTGTCGGTGTTGAGGTCAGTGTAAAAGACCCACCAGCACATGCAATGGAATCTCCTGAAATAGCTGGAGTTGCCGGAGGTGCCTGGATGGTGACCACTAGTGAGTCAGGCGCAGAAGAACAAATGCTACTCGATACAATTAAAGTGAAAAGGCCCGGTGTATCAATTTCTGATGCAGGTATTCCGGGTGGTAAAGGTTCGTTGGAAATAAATCCTCCAGGTCCTGTCCATGAATAAATGAAACTATCAATGACAACTTGCGGAGATAAAAACAATGTATCAAACGCACATAAAATCGATACATCTGCAATTTCTGAAACTGGTAAGGCTGCAACAAACAAAGTTGTATCTGGGCTAGGCTCTGAAGCACAAGTGTCCTGTGTGACCACAGCAAAAAATGTATATAGCCCTGTTGTATTCGGCTTGAAGGTGAATGACGGAATGCCGGTATTGGAGATCAATGTATCTCCATTCGGAGAGATCCGGAACCAATGATAAGTTACATTTCCCGAATAGGTTTGTGTAGTCAATAAGACAGTTTGTCCTTCGCAAATAGTATCATCAGACAGAAGAACCACTGGCGATACAAGTGTTTCGATCAATACATCAACGCTGCCTGTAAAGATGCACCCCCCATCACTGGTCACCATTAATATATAGTTACCACTGAAAGTAGAATCTGCCGCAGGTATTACCGGGTTCTCTTCATTCGATGCAAACGAATTTGGACCCGTCCATGAAAAATCAAGATTCATTGGATGATCAGGAGAAATATTAGAGAACAACCGTAACGTGTCATCACACAAACCTCTTGACCACCCTGGTTGAAGGGTATCAGTTGTAACGAAAAGTGTTGTTTCACACGTAGCAGTATTACCACTCTGATCAAAAACAACAATTTCTATATCCACCGTTTGATCAAACTGGTTGCATGTCACGATCGGTGGATCATACACGATACTGTGGACACCACAATTGTCATCTGCAGAACTAACCAATGCAGAACTATCCAGGTTAAATTCTCCGGGTCCATCGACAGAGATAAAAAGTGTATCAGATTGACACGTGATCACCGGATCAATCGTATCGCGCAATTCAACTGTATAAATGCAGGTATCGATATCGCCGGTACTATCCCTCGCGATCAGCAATACATTATTGATACCGACGCTGAAAGCTACAAACACACTGTCCAGCCCGGTTGTAAATACAACTGAGTCAGGACTTGCATTTCCTTCCACTTCAAATCGCAATTCAATCGCACCTTTCCCACATTTACCAATCGTCGAAAATGGTGGATACACCCACAAACTTGTGAGACAGGTATCATCAGTCGTAAATAATAATGTATCAGGCGGACATTCCAGGGCAATCGCCTCCTCATCAATGATTTCAATCGAGGTCAGGCAAGTACCGGCATTTCCTTTACAATCAGTCGCCATCCATAGCGCAGTATGAATGCCCACATCCATGATCGTGTCGAGCTGAACAAACGTATCAAACACAATGGTATCACCACCATTCAGTATTAATGAAACAATGACATCATCCGGATAACAATTTTCATCATAATCAGGAGCGGCCAACGAAACAAAACCCGTGCAGGTAGAAGTATCTGGTTCTACAACAAGTATCGCGATGCAATTCGTAAACACAGGTCCGACCGTATCATTTACGATAAATGAAATCGATTCCACCACGACATTTCCGCAAACATCAAATGCTAAAAGATCCGCGAGTATCGAAAAATCCACATCACAAGCTAGTAACACTGAATCAGGAATGGACGTACCGGGCCAGGTTGAAGTATCACTTAAAACATATGATCCGTGCAATGCAATAAAGAAATCAGAATCAGAACAACCATCCGTGATCGCAACTGAATCCTGCCATGCTTCATAAACATCCTGCAGGCTTCCTTCTGAATTGCCACAGGAATAAACGATATCACCTGGGGATAATGTAATGACCGGTGGTGTTGAATCACTCAAATCAAAGTCCTGCTCAGCAGTAGCGCTGTTTCCACAAGCATCTGTCACTGTCCACGTTCGTGTCAGTGTTTGACTGCAAACCGGACCTGAAATGATATCATTGGATGAACTGACTGGTTCGGGGTCACAATTATCTGCCAGGTTGATCAATGACAGGGTATCCACGGCACAAAACTCCACGCTATCAGAAGGCAGTTCAAATGTCGGAGGCAGGGTATCTATTCGTAAAAACAATTCAACAGCAGTAGAAGAATTACCGCATTCATCCGCTGCCGTCCAGATCCGCATGATCATTTCAGGGCCGCCCAAACAG
>JANMVA010000283.1:0-5631 GCA_031392195.1 Saprospiraceae bacterium
CCACTCTTCTTTTTCAAATATTCATAAAGCCTCCTGTTGATTTGACGGATGTGATGATAATCATGCGCAAGCCAATTGGCCAGAAGCGAATAAGCCGTCATCGTCCCTGCTGTCGGATGCTGGTACTTGTTTTTCCATTCGGGATCTTCAAGACCTTTTAGCCATTTAATTGAAACCCTTCGTTCGGTCAGAAAAGATTCCAGGCGTTCGATATACACTTGTGCTGAATAATTCCTGCTTGTAACCCAGCCTGGCGGATCGATTGATGGAGGTTGCTTTTTAGGCGTGGTCAATGTATTCTTTACCCGGGTCCTGAAATCCTCCCGCTCCTCATCATGCAGATGACACAGGATCTCCAGGATGGTCCAGGAATTTTTATCCGGCCGGAAATTATATTCGTCAGGGGTCCTGTCCGTAAGCAAAGACTGGAAGACGATCCTGTTGCACTCCAGTTGTTCGATGATCTGATCGGTTTTCATATTGGAAAGATAAATGGGAATGAATAATACTTGTTGTTCATGTTTGGAATGCTCTAATAGATGGAGAGTATTTGCGATGCTTGCCGTCGCAACTTTGACCGGAGGGAAAAGGATTTCCATAATTATGAATAGTCGTAGTATTTGCGATGCTTGCCGTCGCAACTTTGACCGGAGGGAAAAGGACTTCCATAATTATGAATAGTGGTTGTATTTGCGATGCTTGCCGTCGCATCTTTGACCGGAGGGAAAAGGACCTCAATAAATGGCATGAGAGAAAGCTTGCCTGTAGAATTTTAACCACCGGGCTTTTCAGTGATTTAACAATGATTATTTTGAGGTATGAATTTTGCAACTAAAATGGACATGAGAAATCATCATCTGCTAAGCGCACTGGTCATAGTGGTCTGTCTGTGCATCACCCACATCACGGATGCCCAGATCGTCAACATTGAACGGCAGCGTATTTCGACGGACACCACGGGCTGGTTTGGTCATGCCATCGGCAGTTTTGCAGGCTCCAAATCGACGAAAACAATCCTTGCCATTGCTGCAACCACTTTACTGGAATATAAACCCAAAGCCAACAAGGATCTATGGCTCCTCATCACCGAATTGAGCCTGATCAAATCCGATAATGTCAAATTCTCCAATTTAGGATTTGGCCATCTTCGCTATAACCGTAAACTGGGAAACGCCGTCCGGTGGGAAATCTTTACACAGATCCAATACAACTCACTGACAAAAATTAACAAACGCTTCCTCGTCGGTACCGGTCCCCGCTTCAAGCTCACCCAATATGAAAATGCAAAATTCTATCTCGGTGTAGCTTTTATGTATGAGTATGAGGAATTGCTGGACCCCAAAGTTTTTCACCGTGACAATCGTATGAGCAGCTATTTTAGCTTCACCCTCACACCGGCAGATAACGTTTCACTGATGAGCACAATCTATGTGCAGCCTCTCATCCGCGACGCCCGTGACTATCGCATCAGCAATGAATCCACACTTGTATTGAAAATCACCCAAAAACTTAACCTCAACGCTACTTTCAAATACGCCTTCGACTCGCGTCCACCGATTGGTGTGCCATTGAATACCTATTCTTTTAGTAATGGCTTGGAATTGCAATTCTAGCAGGGTCGTTTCGACTGACGCTTAACGACCGGCAGATTCTCACTGAATACAACTGGGCACTTGACTGCTTCGACTCCCTCTCTCATCCACTGTTTCAAGGTAAAGATCCGTGGGTCGTTGAGCGTTAGTCGAAACGACCAAGGCTCACGCCTTCCCGTGACACAACTTATACTTCTTCCCGCTGCCGCAAGGACAAGGATCATTGCGTCCGACCTTAGGTTCATCCCTTCTTACCGTCTCAACAATAGTTTCAGGGCGTCGACCGGCATTGGCGGCTGCGGCTTTGCGAGCACTATCTTCCGTGCGGTTAGTTCTGATTTTACTTAAATCCGTTTTCTGCTCACGTGCTTCTCTCAATTCATCATTCACTGCGATCATCAATTTACCTTTTGTGAGATAAGAGCACACATCTTCATTGATCTTTCCAACAAGCGTTTCAAAAAGCTCATATGCCTCCATCTTGTATACGACCAATGGATCTTTCTGCTCGAAAGATGCAGCCTGCGCAGACTCCTTCAATTCATCCATGTGACGCAATTGCTCTTTCCAGTGATCATCGATGAGTGACAATGTCACTGCTTTCTCGATATCCAACATCACTGAACGACCTTTCGTATCGATGGCCTCTTTCAGGTCAGCTGATACCGGTAATGGATGTTTTCTTCCATCTGTAAAAGGAATCGAGATCCGCTTATATCGATGGCCTTCGTTTTCATGCACATTCTTTATGATGGGCATTAATGCTTCAGCGATTTTATGTCGCTTATGATCATACTCTTGTTGAACCTGAACCTGGTAATCCTCCAGGAGATTATCGGAAGAAGTAGAGCTGAATGTTTCTTCATCAATATTAGGTATTGCGCCCAGGAAGCTCATGCTGTCCGATACAAATCCTTCATAGTCATTTACCCGCTTCGAACGCTCCACAATATTCTCTGCCATCGACATGAACATCGTATTGAGGTCAAGTTGCAGACGTGCACCTTCAAGGGCATGTTTCCGCTTTTTGTAAATCGCCTCACGCTGAATATTCATGACGTTGTCATAGTCGAGCAGACGTTTACGAATACCAAAGTTGTTTTCTTCTACTTTTTTCTGTGCGCGTTCGATAGACTTTGTCACCATGGAATGTTGAATGACTTCACCTTCCTTGTGTCCCATTGTATCCATCACTTTTGCAATTCGTTCAGAGTGGAACAATCGCATCAGGTTGTCTTCAAGCGAAACATAAAATTGTGTTGAACCTGGATCTCCCTGACGACCTGAACGACCGCGCAACTGCCTGTCGACACGACGTGAATCATGGCGTTCTGTACCAATGATTGCAAGACCTCCTGCTTCCTTCACACCAGGACCGAGTTTGATGTCTGTACCACGACCAGCCATGTTGGTGGCAATGGTGACGCGACCCGGATGACCTGCTTCTGCAACAATCTCCGCTTCACGCTGATGTTGTTTTGCGTTTAGGACATTATGTGCAATGCCTCTCAGTTGAAGCATCCTGCTTAACTTTTCGGATATATCAACTGACGTCGTACCCACCAGCACAGGTCTTCCTTCCTGTGTCAGCTTGATGATATCATCGATGACAGTATTATATTTTTCACGTGCAGTTTTAAAAACCAAATCCTCTCTGTCTTCACGCACAATTGGTCTGTTCGTTGGAATGACAACTACGTCGAGCTTGTAGATTTCCCAGAGCTCACTTGCTTCTGTTTCAGCTGTACCCGTCATGCCCGCAAGCTTGTGATACATCCTGAAAAAATTCTGGAGTGTTACAGTCGCATAGGTCTGCGTAATTTCTCCAACCTTGACATTTTCTTTTGCTTCAAGTGCCTGATGCAATCCATCTGAATATCGACGGCCCTCCATCAAACGGCCGGTTTGCTCATCGACAATTTTCACCTGACCTTCAAGTACTACATATTCTTCATCACGCTCAAATAATGTATATGCTTTCAACAGTTGGCTGATCGCATGCAGACGACGTGACTTGATTGAAAAATCCGACGCCAATTGTTGCTTTGCTTCTGTCAGCGCTTCACCTTTGAGTTCATCATTTTCGGTGATGGCTTGCAGCTCAGAAACGATATCCGGAAGGACAAAAAAGTTTTGACTTGAATTATGTTTAGCCAGGTATTCAGTACCTCTTTCCGTTAATTCGACTTGCCTGTTTTTCTCATCTATCGTAAACAGCAATGGCTCATCGACGAGATGCATACGCTTGGATTGCTCCTGCATATAGAAGTTCTCCGCTTTGTTGAGCATGACCTTTATCCCTTCTTCAGATAGGAATTTAATTAAGGGTCTGTTTTTCGGAAGTGCGCGGTGCGAACGAAGTAATGCCATACCAGCTTCTCCTTCTTCACTTCCTGTTTTTCCTTCATTGACTAACCGGCGTGCATCAGATAAGTATTGTGTAGCGAGCTTGCGTTGGGCTTCGATCAATTGCACTACATAAGGTCGGAGCTCCATATACTCCTGTTCTTCTGCACCTTCTGGTACAGGACCGGAAATGATCAACGGTGTTCTTGCATCGTCGATCAATACAGAGTCAACCTCATCGACCATGCAATAATGATATTTACGCTGCACCTGTTCTTCCGGTGAGCGCACCATGTTATCTCTCAGGTAATCGAAACCAAATTCACTGTTGGTTCCGTACGTGATATCGCTTGTGTATGCTTTCTTTCTTTCAGTTGAATGCGGTCTGTGCTTATCAATACAATCAACAGTTAGCATCAGGAATTCGAAAATCGGACCTACCCATTCGCTGTCACGTCGCGCGAGGTAATCATTGACGGTGACGATGTGCACACCAAGTCCTGCAAGGGCGTTGAGATATGCAGGTAATGTTGCAACAAGTGTTTTTCCTTCACCTGTAGCCATCTCTGCGATTTTTCCATCATGAAGTACCATTCCACCGATGAGCTGGACATCGTAAGGGATCATGTTCCATTTGATCTGTCCGCCTGCCGCTAACCATTCATTTTTCCATGTGGCATTGTCGCCTTCGATGGTGATGTAATTTTTCTTTGCTGCCAGGTCTCGATCGTGATCTGTTGTACGAACGGAGAGTGATGCATTGTTGAAAAATCTTCGACACGTTTCCTTGACAACTGCAAAAGCTTCAGGAAGAATGGTCAGAAGGATCTCTTCAAGAGACTTGTCCCTTTCCTTAATCGATTCATCGAGCTCCTTATACAGTTCCTCTTTCACTGCAAAATCGGCAGCTTCTTCGGCATCTACTTTCAGGGATTCGATTTCAACATCGATGTCTTTCAGGTGCTCTGCGATCCTTTGCTTAAACTCAAGGGTTTTGGCCCTGAGGTCATCGTTCGAAATAGATTCAAACTGGGCTGCAAATTCATTGGTGAGTTCGACGGTCGGCGAGTAGTTCTTGACGTCCCGTTCGTATTTTGACCCAAATAATTTGGTGAAGATTTTAAACATGATCTTGGTAGTCGATTAAAGGTGCAAAGATATGATCAGATACCGTACCACACTTGGCGTTATATGTCAATTTGTCATGTGTTTCCTCATTATTCTTCCTTCCTGCAAGGAAAATGCCCTCGACGCAGGTGATCTTTCATCCTACTATCTTCCCTGGCAATCATTTCCCCCTGAAGGCATGACCTACCGCTATAAAAGTCTGGTAGACACCACTCTCGAAGAAGAAGTCTGGGATCATATCAGCACGCCGGAAGGCCTCATCACGAGTATAAACTATGATTATCAGCAACAAGTTGTACAAAAACAATACGAACGCGTGCGGGCTGACCGGGTGGTCATCGACTCCCTGTTTCTCTACTATCCCACAGACTCCATTTTACAGCGCGTACATGCCCAAGTTCACACTGGCAACCGCTTTCCATTCAATGTAACCGACACCTCCCAGACCTGGCTCACCCACCTCGAATGGTGGCAGCCTGGTGATTCACTCCACATCGTCCTGGAGCGCCGCCGGACATTCATAGGTGATACAATTTGGATGTTCGAAAACAAACCCGTTTCTGTC
>JANMVA010000284.1:0-3877 GCA_031392195.1 Saprospiraceae bacterium
AACCCCTTTAACGTAATGGAGGGGTAAAACTATATGAAATCTGGAAAAAGCAGGGAGCAGGGAGCATGGAGCATGGGGAAAATTTGTAATGGCGGGACTAGCCCCCACCCTGGAAAATACCCCTGGGATAAGATCCCGCAATTGCAAAACTCAGTTTTGATGACACCACTACGTAGGTTAACCTACGCCGAACTAAAGGATCAATCGCAACTCCACTCCCAGTCCTCCAACTTGTAGGAACCGGATGCAAGTGAGTAATGCCACCATTCCGTCCTGATGGAAGCAAAGCCATTTTTTTCCATGACGTTCTTCAGCAAGATGCGGTTGTCTAGTATGGATTTGGCATGCTTTGTATAATCATGGTGTGCTTGCGGACCGAAGAAATCATACGAAGTGCCCATGTCGATTTCCTTTCCGCTTTTATCAGTGATGGTCAGATCAATGGCAACACCGCGGTTATGCATCGACCCCTCTGAAGGAGGTGCGACATAATCTGGATTCGGAACCTTCTTCCATAGTTTTTCCTGCACCGGACGCGGACGATAGCAATCAAATAATTTTAATTTATATCCCTTCACTTTCAAATCCGATTGAACCTTCATCAAAGCTTTGGCTGCCGCTTTTCTGAGAAAACAGCGCCCGCAAGGATATACGGCTTCTTTGACGAAGTTGTCTGCTGTAGCATATTTGATGTCAATGACAAATCCCAGATCAGTTGTAAGCTCTGTCCATTGAGCCGTATCATAATCAATTTCCATTTTGACGGCCATGGGCACCATGTCAGGAGCTGTGACAGGAACGGGAGTATGATCAGTTCTGGAAGCGCATGCAAGTGTGATGAATAATATGAACATTGAAAGACTCTGCATGTGTGCTGATTGAAACAACAAATTACGTGGAATTAGCTATCATCCTGCATTCATGCACAGACGCATCCCGATAGCTATCGGGATCGGCTCATCATCATTGAATACAGGATGATGCCAATCGTCCATAAATTCCCCTCAATCGTCTAATTCAACAGAATGTCTTATCAGACCATCCTACTTTGTATTGGTCTGAAATGTACTGATTATGAAAAATTGTTTTTTATTGCTGCTGATCAATGTCGGCATGCAATTTTCTCTTGCTGCTCAATCCACATCCAATCATGGAAATAAGTTTGAGCAACTGGGTTCCTTATTGCCCACTCCAAATACCTACAGGAATATGGATGGCAGCCCCGGCCCTGATTACTGGCAGCAGCGGGTGGACTATGATATCGAGTGCAGATTAGATGAAAAAAACAACCGGCTCGATGGATCCGAGTTGATCACCTATCACAATCAATCTCCTTCCACGCTTCATTACTTATGGATACAGCTGGATGAAAATGAACATTCATCGGAATCTGATAAGCATGTTATGGAACAGAGCACGATGAAGAACATCATGAGTGAGCAGGCTTTACGTATGTTAGAACCGTGGCGGGAGCTCGATCAGTATGGTCATAAGATCATGTCTGTGACAGATGGTAATGGTGATTCGCTGAAATACACAATCAATCAGACAATGATGCGTGTGGAATTGCCTAAACCATTGTCACCCGGGGAACAATTCTCATTTCATATTGACTGGTATTATTACCTCATCGATCGCATCAACAGTGTCAGTTGGGGTCGTGGTGGTTATGAATATTTTGAAAAAGATGGCAATTCGTTGTACACCATCGTACAATGGTATCCACGGTTATGTGTGTATAATGATGCGAGTGGCTGGCAAAACAAACAGTTTATTGGCCGGGGTGAATTTGCATTGACATTTGGGAATTTCATTGTGAAGATGACAGTTCCTGAAGATCACATTGTAGGTGCCACAGGCGAATGTCTCAATTATCCCCAGATGTTAAAGCCAGCTCAACTGGTCCGATGGAAACAAGCACTAACTTCAACCGAGCCTATTGAAATTGTGACGCTGGATGAAGCGACAAAGGCTGAAAAGAATAAAGACACCAAAGAGACAAAGACGTGGATCTATAAAGCGGACAATGTGCGTGATTTTGCATGGACTTCCAGTCGCAAGTTTATCTGGGATGCCATGCCGCATTTCAATGAAGATGGCAAGCGGGCTATGTGCATGAGCTATTATGCCAAAGAAGCGTATCCGATCTACAATCGATTCTCCACCAAAGCTGTTGCACATACATTGAAAGTGTATTCGAAATACTCTATTCCTTATCCATATCCAAGCGCCATTTCAGTAGAGGCAGCCAATGGGATGGAATACCCGATGATCTGCTTTAATCCTGGCCGCGCTGCTGAAGACGGGACTTATTCTGCGGGGGCAAAGTACAGTGCGATTTCGACGATCATTCATGAAGTAGGTCATACCTATTTTCCCATGATCATCAATAGTGACGAACGACAATGGGCATGGTTTGACGAGGGACTGAATACGTTTGTTCAGTTTCTGGCGGAGTCAGAATGGGACCCGAATTATCCTCATTGGGCCGGACCTACGGAAACGATTACTGCATACATGGCTTCTCCAAAAAATAATCTGGAGCCTATCATGACGAATAGTGAAAACATCGTGAATTATTTTGCGAATGCCTATATCAAACCTGCAGTCGCATTAAATATTCTTCGCGAAACAATTATGGGTCGCGAAAAATTTGATTATGCATTCAGGACTTACGCTGAGCGTTGGGCATTTAAGCATCCGACACCTGCCGATTTTTTCCGCACGATGGAAGATGCAGGAGGTGTGGATCTGGATTGGTTCTGGAAAGGATGGTTTTACAGTATTGATGCAGTGGATATTTCACTGGACAGCATCAAATGGTATAAGGTGGACCTGGAGAAAAATCCAACGCCAAAAGAGATCACCACTCCGCACACTGAGTCTCCACCTGCAACGCACATATCCATGACCCGGAATAAGGAGGAAGGTGTACAATTTGCCACGGACGAGGATTTATCCTTGCGTGATTTTTATTACAGCTACAAACCGTGGGAAACAAAGGACAGTGTGTGGACAAGCAAGATGATGTTGTACGATGAAACATATACCGAAGAAGAGAAGCAGAAAAAATTTGGTGACAACAATTATTATGAATTGCATTTCAGCAATAAAGGAGGACTGGTGATGCCGGTCATCATCGAGTGGATATTCGCAGATGGAACACAGGAAATGGAACGCGTACCTGTGGAGATATGGCGGAAGAATGAAAATAAATTCACCAAGGTGTTTATGAAAACAAAAGAGGTGAAAGGGATAGTCATCGATCCATACAAAGACGAGCGCGGACATCCTCACGATGGCGCGAGACGGACTGCGCCACAAGCTCAGGACGGCGATCCTCCAGGCCGGCCGCGAGCATAAGCGCGTCCTCGTGACGGGGGCGCAACTGGGGGGCGAGGGCCGCTCCATCGCCGTCAGTATCGACGTCCGGCCGGTCGAGGGCGACGGCGGGGAAATGTACCTCGTCAGTTTCATCGAGGAGCCCGAACGGGCGACCGCGGACGGGCCCGCGCCGGAAGCGGGGGCCTCGCAGTTCGCACAAATCGAGCGCGAGCTAAACGCCACCAGGGAGGAGCTCCACGGCGCCATCCGCGATCTCGAGCTTTCCAACGAAGAGCAGAAGGCGATCAACGAAGAAGCGATGTCGGTGAACGAGGAGTTCCAGTCCACCAACGAAGAGCTGGAAACCTCGAAGGAAGAGCTGCAATCGCTCAACGAAGAGCTGACCGCGCTCAACACCCAGCTTCAGGAAACTTTGGAGCGCCAGCGCACCACATCCGATGATCTGCAAAATATCCTGGTGAGCACCAATGTCGCCACCCTCTTCCTCGACACCAGCCTTAACATCCGTTTTTTCACGCCGGCCACCAAAGCG
>JANMVA010000056.1:0-8092 GCA_031392195.1 Saprospiraceae bacterium
CGAAAAACTGTGTTTCTTCGCCCCACGGAATTCTTGCGCCTAAAGTTACGGCTTCTTCCATGATGGATCGAAGAAAACTGATTTGATTTTCATCCTGTGGTGTAAATATCGCCTTACCTGAAACGATCAGATCCACACTTCCCAGCATGAGGTCTGCACCTTTCACAGCCATTCGATCATGGAGTGAGCCTGCATCATCCTCCGCGACAATGGGAATTTCCAATTGCTTTAATACACTTCCCGTATCGATTTCATGCCGGAGCATAAAAGTGGTTAATCCCGTCAAAGTTTCACCATTGATGATTGCCCATTGGATTGGAGCAGCTCCTCTATAAGCAGGTAAAAGTGAGCCATGCAAATTCATTGTTCCTAACCTTGGCATTTTCCAGACAATTTCGGGTAGCATGCGAAATGCGACTACGACCTGAAGGTCGGCATTCAGAGTTTTAAGGCGGGCTAAAAATGATTTAGACTTTAAGTTTGTAGGTTGCAGGACTTCAATATTGTTTTGCCCGGCGAATGTTTTGACAGGTGAAACGATCATTTGCTTCATACCCCGGCCGCCGGGTTTATCCGGAGCCGTGATCACTGCTATAACGGGGTACCCTGCTTCAACCAATATTCTCAATGAGGGCAATGCAAAATCGGGGGTTCCCATAAAAACAATCCTTAAGCTGCGGTCGATCATCCCGGTAAATGTAATAAGGCATCTTTGTTTACAGTTTAGTTCTTCTAATTTTGGACCACCGACAAGTACAAATTGATCACTCATAAATTTGCAAGATGAACTCAAAGGACTTTCTATACAGGTTACCTTCTAAAGTATCACCGGCGGCGATCGAGGGGCATGAGACCACTTTTCATTTTGATCTCGAAGGAGATGGCGGTGGTCAATACACAGTGCAAGTGGTGGACAATAAAGTGGTAGTTACAGAGGGATTGAATGGAGAAGCCACATGCCAGGTGCGGTCATCAAATGAGAACTTCCTTAAGCTTATCCAGGGAGACCTAAATCCAATGATGGCTTTATTGACAGGCAAGGTGAAAATCTCCAACCAGGCAGAGATGCTGCGTTATGCTAAGATCTTTGGCTTAATGTAGATATATGAATATTGAATCTGTGCGTCTGTACTGCCTTCAATTGAAAGGAGCAGAAGAATCTCTTCCCTTTGGTCCTGATAACCTGGTCTATAAAGTTGGTGGGAAGATCTTCGCTATTTCAGGATTGGACGAAGAAGAATGCAGTGTCAATCTGAAATGCGAACCTGAAAGGGCTATTGAGCTCAGGGAACTTCATCCGGATCATATTTACCCGGGTTATCACATGAATAAAAAACACTGGAACACTGTATTCTTCGAACGGGGACTTCCTGAAAAACTTCTCCGGGACTTAATTGATCATTCCTATACACTTGTTTTTGAAAGCCTTTCCGCCAAATTCCGGCAGGAATTAATATGACCGAATGGAAAAAAAATTCCTGATTGTCGGGCATGGTCTTACGGGATGTGTACTGGCTTTTAATTTTCTAAGAAGAAATATTCCATTTAAGATCATAGGCCAATACCAGCCTGGTGAAGCTTCTTTGATTTCTTCAGGATTGATCACCCCAGTCACCGGAAGGAAGTACGTCAAATCATGGATGATCGATGAATTTATCGAAGCTGCTATTGAATTCTATTCGTGGACTGAGACATTATTCGGAAAGCAGTTTTTTTTTCCAGTAGAGATCATCCGGTTTATATCGCATCCTGAAGCTCAAATAGCATGGGATAAAAGAAGCAAGGATGAAGAGTATTCAAAGTATATTTCAACAAAACGACTCGAATCGCTTGACAGACTGGACAGGCCATATGGAATTCTGACAGGAGCTCATCGCCTCGATGCATTTGAATGGATGAATGCAGCCAGAGCATTTTTGGAAGAAAAAGGATTACTCGAATATGGAGAATCTAAAATACCTGATGGAGAGAATGATAATTCCATCACCATTTTCGCCACCGGAGCGATTGGAGAATTACAGTCAAAAGGTATTATTCCAAATAAAGGTGAAGCACTCATTGCAAAAATGAGTGAATGGAAATTTCCGGCCATCGTCAAGGAAGAAGTTTTTTTCATCCCGCTCCATGAAGAACATTTGTTTTGGGTAGGCAGCTATTATGAACCATGGCCTTCCAATCCGGATCCATCAATAGAAGGAAAGCAGCAATTAATGAAAGCAATCCTGGAGGTCTATGACGGACCTTTAGTCGTCGTTGATCATGTGGCAGGAATAAGAGCCACAGTGGAGGATCGCAGACCCTTAGTTGGACGTATCCCCGGGCATAGCAGGAATTACCTGTTTAATGGAATGGGAACAAAGGGTACCAGTCTTGCCCCTTATTGGGCTAACCAACTCGTAAATCATTTGAGTGATGGTCATATCTTGCCAGCAATTGTTGATCCGTCCAGGTATTGATCCTCAACCCTGCGGTTAATTTTTCGTTAATAGGAGGCTTCCCAACTGCATTTTCATGCATTAAAGCATCCTTGATTCAACATTTCAATTCAGGAATGGACATATTTGCCGGAATAACCGGAATTTGCATTAATGATCATATATGAAATACTTACTTGTTATCCTCTCAATTTGGGTTGCCTGGTTTGCATTCTCCTGCAAAACCAAGCCGGCCTCCGTCGTTGTCACTCAATCGACTCTTGATCCGGTTGTAATGGAAAGAATGTGGAAGGCTATTGATTCCCTTGAACAAAAAGGACTGATTGCATCCGCCCTTGAAGAAGTGCGTAAGATCAGGCAGAAGGCTTTGCAAGGAAATGACTCAGGTCACCTGGTCAAAGCAATCATGCATGAATATAAATATCTTAACCAGCTTGAAGAAGATAGTGCCATCAAAGCTCTGGAGAGAATTGAAAAGGAGGTAGAAACATTTCCTGAACCTGCACGATCTGTAATGCATTCGCTGATCGCTGAATGGTACGGCCAATACCTGCAGGGACATTTATGGGAATTAAGAAGCCGAACTGAGTTTTCTGGTGCACCCGGTCCGGATATCAGGACATGGGGCATCAGGCATTTTATCGATCAGATCCAGGATCATTTTTCCAGGTCTATTCGCTGGGAAGGTTTGAAGACAGCAAAAGTTGAAGACTTTTCTTTGCTATTGACTGAAAAGCAAAACACGGATGAATTGCGTCCGACGCTTTATGATATCCTGATGCATCGGGCACTTGATTTTTATACGGGTTCTGAATCGTTTCTGACGAAACCTGTTTATGATTTTGTTTTAACTGATCCGGTTGCATTTTCACCGGCCACAACTTTTGCAAATCATAATTTTCCTGCTCAGGACAGCTTATCAAATACATGGATTGCATTGCAGTGGTATCAGGATCTGTTGAAGTTCAGACTCGATGATGATAGCCATGAAGCGGCATTAGTGGATGCTGATTTGAAACGGTTGCGTTTTGCCTTTGATCATATTGTGCATGAAAGCAAGGATTCACTTTTCAAAACAGCACTTGATGCACTCTCAGTCAAACATGCGGAACATCCGGAGTCTGCTCTTGTCGACTATTATCGCGCAGAATTACTCGTACAGCAAGCAATTGAATGGCAAAACAATAAGGAATCCCGCCACCGATATGCCTATAATGAAGCATTGAAAATATGTCGTGCAGCTATTGCTAAGTTTCCAGATGCTTATGGAAGTCAGCTATGTCAAGGCCTGATGACACAGATTGAGCAAAAGAATCTCTCCGCTAACATGGAAGAAGTGAATCTTCCGAATGAAGAATTATTAATTCAGGTAGAGTATAGGAATTTATCATCCGTTTATTTAAAACTTGTGAAACTTCCCGATGTCCCTAGGAAATGGAGGAGAGATTTCAAAACCAGCGAAGAACTTTTAGGCAAATTATTATCACTACCTTCTATAAAAACCTGGGAGCAAAAGATCAGTGATGGTGGTGACCATCAACCTCACCTGACAGAAGTTGCTTTGCAAGCGTTATCCTACGGTCATTATGCTGTGTTGATCTCGGACATGGATGATATGGACAACAAGTCGTCGCATACCGGTGCACTTACCTTTACGATTTCTGAACTCGGACATTGGCTCATCAATGACAGGAGCAGCTCAAATACAGCTGCCATTTTTAACCGTAAGACCGGACAACCTTTAACCGGAGTGAAAGCTGAGTTTTTTTCATACCAATACCTGAACGGTCGTCAGCGTCAGGATGAAGTAAAGCTCGCAGAAGCCATTAGCGATGCCAATGGATTTGTAGCCATTCCGGCTAAAGAAAATCAATCCGTATCCATTAAGCTTTCAAAGGGTGAAGATGAACTGTTTGAGGATGAATTCTATCACATCTATCGCTATGGATTTGATTACGATGCCAATCCCACAACTTTATTTTTTGCTGACCGGTCTATTTACCGACCCGGACAGAAAATATATTTTAAGGGATATGCGCTTGACTTCGACCGTTACCAGGTTCCGAGGATTGTTCCGAGAAAGAATGTAGAGATTGTCCTCTATGACGCGAATGGACAGGAGCAAATGCGAAAAACGTTTACCTCCAATGATTACGGAACATTTGCTGGTCATTTTGATTTGCCACAGGGTGGCCTGACCGGTCAGATGTCGATTGGCTCTAATCATGGTGCAAATCGACATTACTTCCAGGTTGAAGAATACAAGCGGCCCAAGTTTGAAATAAAGTATGATACACTTAAAGAAATAGCTCGTCTAAATGATGATGTAACGATTCGCGGTTTTGCAAAAGACTATGCAGGTAGTGCTGTTCCAAACGCAAATGTTCGATACAGAGTAGAACGGGTTTCATACAGGCCATGGTGGTATGGTTATTATTCGAAAGGTTTCTGGCCCCGGGAAGAAGATCGCCAGGTTCTTACTGTTGGCACAACGACAACTAAGAATGACGGGAGTTTTGCAGTGACATTTGAAGCAAAGCCTAAAGCCGGAGGTGATCCTAGCCTCATGTACCGCTTTGAAACCACTGCTTTCATTACAGATATAACCGGTGAGAGCCATGAATTGACAAAATCAATTACTGTCAATAGCCAGGGTTATGAAGTCAATATTGCATTACCTCAGCGCATCTCAAAAGATGACCTGAAAAACGTCAGTCTTATCGCTCAGAATAGTGATGGAGCTGATGTGCGGTTGAATGGCGATTTAGAAGTCACGCAATTAAAAGGTCCTTCATCGAATAAGCGGGAACGATTATGGACTGTACCAGATATACTCACTATCACTGAAAACGAATATTCCACCCGTTTTATCAATTATCACATTCCCGGAAAGGAGTCGATGGATAAATGGGAAATAGAAAAATCCATTGGAAAGAAATCAATTGTAATCAATGGCCATGATTCAATTGATCTTTCAACCTTGATCCGCGAACCGGGCTATTACAAGCTCAGCTGGAAATGGAAAGATGCTGCGGGTAAAGTCCTTGACATCAATCTTTTTGTGATGGTATATGATGAGAGTCAGAAATTACCAGGTCATGAAATTATTGAAGTTGCTTTTGATGATAGGAAATATGAACCAGGCCAGTTTGTAGAATTAGATCTGCTGACAGGATTATCATCACCACCAAAAACGATCCGGATCGTGGAGCGCAGGACCACAGATCCATCCAGGAAATGGTATGACTTGCCTAACTATAATGATAAATCTATCTCCCTCACCGAAGGTGACAGGGGTGGTATACATCTTCATCATCTGACTGCTTACAATAACCGATACGTTCATTCGCAAAGCCTGATTCAGGTGCCGTGGTCGAACAAAGATCTTTTGGTGGAGCTCAAGACATGGCGGGATAAAATGGAACCTGGTGATGAAGAAACGTGGACAATGACTGTAAAAGGACCTAAGCAGGAAGCTGTCACATCAGAGATGCTGTTGAGCATGTATGATGCATCACTTGATGCATTTATTCCGCATCAGTGGACCATGAATCTTTATCCATCAACGCAATCCAAAGTATTAGTTCAGGGCAGGTCGAAAACTTCAGGCTTTAATATTCTGACTCAATATTGGGAAAACCAGCAGGACGCACCGTCTCGTCAATACAGGGATATCAATGTATACGGTTATTATCCGGAAGGTGGATATGGAGGGTATTACAGAAGATATAAGAACGACCGTGACATGATGGCCGATGGGCGGGTTTTAGACGGAATAGCAGTCCAGTCTGCTGCTCCTCCGGCCAATACCAGTGTTGAAGAAACAGCGAACATTGGAAGCGGGGAACAAAAAGAAACGGAAGCTCAAACGCCGGAAGTAGCTCCTACGCCTCCATCATTGCGAACTGCACTTGAAGAAACAGTATTCTTCTTACCTCAGCTCAAAACGGATGAAAAGGGAAATCTGACTTTTTCATTCAAAATGAAAGAAGGACTCACACGTTGGAAGTTCCAGGCGCTTGCGCACACAAAGGATTTAGCATTTGGTCTGACACAAGCTGAAGCCGTGACACAGAAGCAGTTAATGGTATTTCCAAATCCGCCACGGTTTTTCCGTGAAGGAGATACAATTGCTTTTCAAATCAAGGCAACAAATCTGACCAGCCAGGTTCAGTCGGGTACAGCGCAACTAAAAATTGTGGATGCACTGACTAACCAGGATGTTTCTTCACAATGGAAAATCCAATCTTCTTCAAAGGATCTCAGGATTGATGCTTCCGGTACATCTCCACTGTCGTGGACAGTTGAAGTGCCGCGCAAATGGACCACTCCGGTGAAATATCAGGTTTCTGCATCTGCCGGTGCGTTCACCGATGGAGAAGAAGCAATGTTGCCTGTAGTGACCAACAGGATCCTGATCACTGAAACATTACCATTGCCGGTCAAAGCAAAGGAAACAAGAACATTTGTTTTCAAATCAATGCAGGCTAATTCTTCTTCCACGATCGATCATCATCGGTATACAGTTGAGATGACCACTTCGCCCGCATGGTATGCTGTGCAGGCATTGCCATACCTGATGGAATATCCGCATGAATGTGCTGAACAGGTTTTCAACAGGCTTTATGCAAATACACTGGCGTCCCATATAGCAGGAAAATATCCTGCTATCAAGCAGACGTATGAAACATGGCGCAATACAAATGATGATGCATTGCTGAGCAATCTTGACAAGAATCAGGAACTGAAATCTGCCATGCTGGACGAAACACCCTGGGTGCGTGATGCCATGGGAGAATCTGCTCAGAAAAAGGATATTGCATTATTATTTGAAACTAACCGATTGAGAAGTGAATCACAACAGGCACTCACCACACTCAGTCAAATGCAACTTGGAAATGGTGCATTTGGATGGTTTCCCGGAGGAATGGATAATTGGTATATCACTCAATACATAGTTGAAGGATTTGGCCATCTGAAAAAAATGGGTGTTCCTATCCAGAACAATGAAGGCAAGGAGATCGTCCAACGTGCAATTCCTTACCTGGATCATCAAATGATCGAATGGTATGAAGAACTCGTCAGACAAGCCAACCAGAACAAGTTGAAACTTGAAGATCAGCATGTAGGATCTATCCAGGTTCATTTTATGTATACCAGATCTTTCTTCCCTGATATAAAGCATGCTGCCAGGTTGGATGAGGTCATCAATTTTGTCAAAAAGCAATCTGAGAAGTATTGGTTACAGCATGGTATTTATGAGCAGGGTATGATGGCCCTTGCCTTTTACCGGATGTTCCCAAATGAAACCCTTTCACAAACTATTCTGGCTTCATTGCGTGAAAAGACCATCCTGCATGAAGAGCTTGGCCGTTATTGGAAAGTAAATCCCGGTTTCTATTGGTATGAAGCTCCGGTTGAACTTCAATCATTGATGATTGAATTGTATCAGGACATGAAAGTTCCGCAAGTTGAAATAGATGAGCTGCGTGTCTGGTTGCTCAAGCAAAAACAAACTACGCGGTGGAGATCTACCAAGGCAACATCTGCAGCCATTTATGCATTGTTGATCCATCCCGATACATGGCTTTCTTCTGCTGGAATTGTGGAAGTGAAAGTTGGGAGTATGGATGTCATTGGTGGATCAACTACTGTAG
>JANMVA010000070.1:0-2256 GCA_031392195.1 Saprospiraceae bacterium
ATGTGAATGGTCACTTCGATCCCGATAGCTATCGGGACTCAGTGACCAGTAGAGATAATCGTAATACCGGTCGTTGAATCCCGATTGCTATCGGGATCGAAACGACCTGATGCGAAATCATTCATCGCATTAAAGATCCTACAAGAATCATAGTTGCTAATATCATCCTGGTGTATGGGCCTGGGAATAAGCACACCAGCAGAAACTAACCGCTTCCATGTCGTGCCTGCCATCAAAGGAATCGAAGGCGTATACCATCTTCCGTTTTTTTCAAAAGCAATATTCGCAATTGATGTATCCATGAGCCATCCATTCCGCATCATGAGGATATCATCAGCATCCTTTTTGCGGGAATATAAATCTTCGATGACTTTTCGGTCAGCATACTTGTAGCCGTATTCATATCCGGCAGGAACTTCAAAAAGATTGAGTGTCTGAATAATTCGGGGTGTGTAAGCGGAAAACTGTATGTTGATGTGATGTGCATCATACACGATCCGGCACCTCACGATACCGGTTTGAAACTCAGCAGGCACTTCGATGCATTTCAATAAATTCCATGAATGATGATGGCCGGAATAAAAATGATGGAGGGTGGTGTCGACTCGTCGTTGGTGCCATTCCAGGTTTTGGGGCAGGCCATTGAGGATGCGAATGGTTTCGAGGAAGTCTTTCACGGGGTAAAGTTAATGAGGAGAGTTTCATAATTTCAGCAGGGGCAAGCCGTGCTTGTACACAGATTTCGTTGCTTCAGACCATCGACCAAGGACCATGGACCATCCTTTCTGCCTTTTCCGCCGTTCTGCCTTTTCTGCCATTCCGCCGTTCTGCCTTATTTCGGAATGTAGACCTTATCAATCATTTCCTGGTACTCCTCTTCAGCTATACTTTGATAGGTTATCCCCCCACCACTTCGATAGTAATAACCAATATCCCTTTTTTCGATCATCCGGATCATGACGGCGCTGTCCACGTTTGCACCATCAAAAACACCAAATACACCTGTGTAATAATCCCTCGGTTCCATTTCGATTTCTTCGATCAGTTCTACGGTTCTCTTTTTTGGAGCGCCTGTCACTGAGCCTGCAGGAAGGATGGAATGAAAGATGGTGCCAAGGTGATCAAGATTATCTTTAGGTAATTGACCACTGATCTCAGAGCTACATTGAAGCAATGTTTTTTCAGCTGATACTATTTTGGAAATGTAGCGATATCGTTCAACGGTTACTTTCTTCGATACAATACTGAGATCATTGCGTAGAAGATCAACTACCGTGGCATGTTCTTCCTGTTCTTTTACATTTTTCAATAAAAGTTCTTCTGCATTGGGAATGGATGCATCGATCGTTCCCTTCATCGGGAATGTCCGGATGACACCATCGGAGATCGAAACAAAACTTTCGGGCGAAAAAACAACAAATTGATTTTTGATCAGCAGTTTATACGGTGCTTTTGATTGCAGAAATATTTCTTCCAGATCCGTGATACCATTTACAAGTGTGGTATAGCACAAATTGAGCAGGTAGGTATCTCCGGCTTTTATTGCTTTAATTACTTTTTCAAAACCAGCCTTATAAACATCAAACGGGATTGGATTTTTTTCCAGCGTGATTTTATTTTCCAAAATGCCAACATCATCATTCGCTTTGACCTGAAACTTAATCTGATCATTCATTTCATGCAACGGAATGACGATCGGGGATCTCAACTTAAAATCAAGGATAAAAAGAAATGGAATGCGATCCTGACCCAATTGATTCATCATCACCACCCAGGAAGGTTGCAATGGGTCATTCACGTGTTGGAAAGGAGAAGTTACTGAGTCGCTTTGCTGCATAGGACAGTCAGGCTTTGAATCCCTTCAATCGTGTCAATGCGCATATAGGGCTCGATAGACCAGGTATAAACACCCGGCTCCGGAAATGTAAAATGCTTTTGAAGTGGTAATTCAATACTGCAGGTATTCCCACTGCAATCGCCAGACCAGTTGCCAACTTTGTCAGATAATTCAAGCGACGTCACTGAAGAAACCACTTTGCCGGAAGGATATGTTGTATTCGTTTTGATGTAAAGATTCTGGAACGCATAATCTTTATCATGATTCAACAACACATCCAATTTAAAAGCCTGGGAAGTATCAGGAGCTGTAATCTCAATTGTTTTCACATCACCAGCCAACCATTGATCATCAGTGAACTCCCATTTTTCAGCAATCAGCACATCTTTTTTACAGGAAGAAAAAAGAAGTAATGCAGT
>JANMVA010000090.1:0-2024 GCA_031392195.1 Saprospiraceae bacterium
CTACAGGTGGTTCATAAACCGGAACATCAACAGGCGGAACAACATCTGCAAAAACACCTGATCCCATATTAGACCATCCCCATCCATTCGTCGAACTGCCGGGGGGAAAATAGTTCAGATCAAAGGAGTATGAACATGTGCCTGTTATATCCACCATGACAGGACATGAAGAACAAGGTGAATCGTTATCAAACCAGCCTAGTGTACAATCCATGTTGTTATTGGCAATAATGTAAACCGGTAATCCGGAAGCGCAAAGCACATCGCTGTCAATGAAAACATTATTCGTTACAGCACCCATGATGATCAGGATGGCATTCTCAGGAACAGGGCCGGGAGGTAACGGTATACCACAACTAAATCCCGTTGCACTGCCTGATACAAAATTGTTCCACTGAAAAGAGCCGTTTGATAAATTAGACACAACAATATCTGAAGTTGAGAATCCTCCAGAGCCTGTCCACATCACGATGAATTCATCGCACTTATCATTCGGGCTCCCCACTTGTGTGTTGTCGGGATTGACCATGATGTAGAGGATCTCAGGCGTATTGTTGCATTCATCTACAGTGACAGGTGCAGAGCCTATAAAATCTCCTTCACCCATATAAGGATCAAAGGAGCCCGTGCCGAGATAAAAATCAACTGTACTGTTTGGGGGGATCTCTTCTCCTGAAAGGCTGATGGTCACTATATCGCCCTCGCAAAGAGCAGAGCCATTCCCGGTGATCATTTCGTTCGTGAAGTCAGGGCATTGTGCATGCACAAACCCATACAGAAAACAGAAGAATACTATCTGAAGAATACCTGACCTTGCCCTTGTCTCCACCATAAGCGTGAGCCCAAAGGTACGCATACGAGGTCATTTATCCTGAGCAGCCGGAAATATTGGAATGTACTCTTAATACGCTATCCGGAAGCCTAATCCATTCGTTTCGGCGCTAATATTTCAAATGCCATTGGGCCAATAGATCTTCCGCCTTTCACATCAGGAATGGGTTCTCCTATTGAATGAAACTGATAATGCTTGCGGTGCGAAAGCATTTTAAAAGCATAAATCTCTGTTGTGCCTTTATCGGTAAAAAATTCAATGGTATTGGCCTGAGGTTCTGTTTCTTCCAGGCAATCACCGGAAAAGCAGAGCTTATAGGATAAAAAGTTTTTCAAACCATTCACCTGGCCATTGGGAAGAAACATAACCTGTTTTGTCTTATCATCCACTATGTTGATATAAGCACCGGCAATCACACACTCATTGATAAATGTTTCAAATTCCCATTCGCCCCGATTGGCTAATTCAGCCAGTTTAAATGTTGAAGGTGTTGTCAACTTCGTCCAGGCTGTATCATAGAGCATGACAGTACTGTCCTGATCAACTGTAAAATACATTTCACCGAAAAGCGAAGCACCGTTGATCCTGAATTCACATTTTTTATCTGTTGCGGTGTATGGCAGCGTATATTTTTCGATGCCATTGAAAATATCAACCGTATCCTTTGCTTTAAACGTCAGCTCCAATGCATAGTGCGGAATATCAACAGGCATGGCCGCAGGACATTTATCCAGAACTGTCCGGTTGAAATATCTGCCCGCGGGATTGCATGCACCGAAAATCGGGGCACTGTTCTCTTTACAGGAGATTGAAATAATGCAGAGTACTGTCATCAGGATGATTGAAATTTTCATATTGTTTTATTTAATTTGAATTCGTTAAATAAGTAAAAGTTATTTTTTCTCTTCGAAAGCTTTCAACTCTTCTTCTGAATAAAAGCGACCGAGTTTTTTGACCACAGATACAATGGTTGTTGCCGATTGAGATCACGATGTCAGTGAGTGCCCTTTATGAATTAGTCGAATGGGCTGTTGCAGACCTTTTGTTTCCGGAACAAGGTGCTGCTTATCTGGGTACTCAGGGTGATATCTGGGATGCGCAAAAAGATGTATTCCTGGCATTCCTTGGTGCAATTTTAGCAACAACCATTGTATCTGTGGTCAAAAAACTCGGTCGCTTTTATTCAGAAGAA